>JAHDBT010000122.1 GCA_020630215.1 Bacteroidota bacterium | reverse complement strand
ACAGAATCTAACACTCTAACTGTTAATGGCTTAGCCTTTTTCGGTCAAGCACTACGTAGTAAGCATTGTATTTGTAAGTTAATTCCGTTCCATAATCCCCTTCCCCAAACTGACTAGGCATACGGTCGTAATCGGTGAAGATAGCGAGTGCGGTAATTTTTTTGCCTTTGCGTTCTCTAATGCGGTAGTAGGTAACCAACATCCGTTCGCCAAAATTTTTGTCGTGGTAAGATTGGACTTCTATATGAACAAAAATCCATTTTTCCTTACCATTTTTTAGCCACAATTTAGCCAACTTATCGACTTCCTTTTTACCTGTTTTGTATTTATCCGCAATTAATTCGTGCAGTTCCTTATCCAAAAATTCAGGTTCGATGGTAAAATCAACGTCTCTGTATAATTCGGGCAGGAAAAATGCAATAAAATCTTCGAAATAAGCGGTAATAACCAATTTCCATTGCGTATCGAAATCGGTGGGATTCGTACTTTCTAACATGTTTACACTTTTATAGTTATATGGGAAACTAAAGATAAACCTTTTTTTCGTAAAATGCTAAAATATTTTGCTTTTTAACAGCAAAACTAAATCCCAACTATAAATAGCCTAATCTCCTACCCTTCATTCAATAAATGCACCAAAGTACAGGCTACAATACCTGCGGTTTCGGTGCGTAAACGGCTTTGCCCTAACGATACGGCTTTAAAACCTTTTTGCTCGCATTGCGCTACTTCACTAGCATGAAAACCACCTTCGGGACCTACTAGGATGAGGGCGTTTTGTTGCTTTTGGTAAACCGACTTTAGGTGTTCGCCGTTTTCGGGAACGTAGGCAATGGTTTTGCTTTGGTACTGACTAAAAAGGGCTTCCTTTTTTAAAAACTGGCTTAACTTAATAGGCTCGTTTAATTGTGGCAGGTAGGCTTTGCCAGACTGTTTCATGGCAGTAATCAATATTTTTTGTAGTCGCTCGGTACGTAGTTTACGGCGTTCGGAATGTTGGGTAAAAATGGGGGTGATGGTGCTAATACCTATCTCGGTAGCTTTCTCTAAAAACCACTCTAAACGACTGCTGTTTTTGGTGGGCGCAATAGCAATGTGCAATTCAAAAGGCATGGCTTCATACGCTTCCGTTTTACTTTTTACTTGATATTTACATCTTTTGGAGTTCGCATCGCTTATTAGGGCTTCGTACAAAGTGCCTTTGCCATCTACTAAATAAATACTATCGCCTTGTTGATGCCTTAGCACTTGCACACAATGTTTAGATTGTATGGCATCTAAGGTGAAATTTCCATCCGCAATTTCAGGGGCATAAAATGGATGCATGATTGGTATTGGGTATTTGTTTATCGAGACTGTTTCGCTTCGCTATACTGTTGCGTTAGTCCTCAACATTTAATGTTTACTGCCAAATTGTTAAATGGCTAAATTGCTTTGATATGCTAAAGCTGAGGTATTACAAAACCTTCACACAGCTAGACATTTTTAGGATCGTACCTACGGCATTTTTTCCTACAAAAAAACTATCACATCGGAATAAATTTCGATGCTACAAGGTCGTTCATGCCTACGGCATTGCAAAATATCTAGCTGTGTGCAAAACCTTAACAAATTCAATATTATCAAAGTTGCCGCTTTTTGTATCGGTATTCAAAAGTTAGGGACTACAATATTAATTTGCAATAACAAATACTACGACTTTTGTAACTTCGATAAATGAGCTTACAAAGGAAATCATTTTTTTGGAGAACTCCTACAAAAAAACGACACACCTAATTGTTTAAATTTAGATGTGTCGTTTTTTAATAATTATTCGCAAATGTGTTTGTTTTGGAAATTTGTACTTGCTAGCCATACAGGAAAGTGGGGTTAGACATACTATTTTTCAAAAAAATAGTATGTCTAAATATCCTTTTAAAAGAAACGAGGACTTAATATTTTTTCTGGTGATTGCGGATTTAAGTCCCAGCCAACCATTATTTCGTGCGAGCCTCTGTTGTAGGAGTTTAGGTTGCTGATGTTAAAATCGTAGGAGTAACCTAAGCGCAGGCCATTTACAAACTGGTATTCCATTAGTAAGGCTACGGCATCACCAAATCTATACGAGCCGCCTACCCATAATGCATCTTGAATTAAAAAGCTCAAATTTAAATCGGCAGAAATAGGGGCTGCACTTGGTACGGATTTGATTAAAATACTTGGTTTTAATTTTACCGCAGGCGATATATCAAACACCGCACCCGATGTAAGGAAGTAATGACGGTCGTAAACGGATGTTTTTTCTAGGTCGTCTAAAGCTCCATTTAGTAAATGCGGAATAGATGCACCTACATAAAAACGTTCGAGATAGTAATAAGCACCAATTCCAAAATTAGGTAACAATTTAGAATCTTGTCCAACAAAATTCGGGTCGTCGGCATCCTTTATATTGTTCACTTTACTCCAATCGGAACTGTAGTTTAAAATACCTGCTTGTACACCTAACGAAAGTTTGCCTTCGCCCAATAAAAGACGGTAGGCATAACTACCATATAAACTAAAGCGGCTGTGCGCTCCAATTTGGTCGCTTTCGAGCATTAAACCTACGCCATTTTTTTCGCCAACTGCGGTATGCACACTTGCCGATAGGGTTTTGGGTGCACCTGGCATTTTTACCCATTGATTGCGGTAAATAGCCGTAATGCTTGTTGCTTCTCGGCTACCCGCATAAGCAGGATTTAATACCAATCCGTTAAACATATATTGCGTATACTGTGCATCTTGTTGTGCAAAGGCACTTACGCTTACAAAGCCTAGTATTAAAATAATAAGTAATTGCTTCATCATTTAGTTGCTATTTAAAATTTCTTTCTATTGACCTGCTTATTTGTAGAAAATGTTTACTACTTAGTACACTGTTAAATAAATTTCTTAGCATTTTGGCTGGCTCTTTTTGCACTATACTTCGTTGCAAATGCTCACTGTAGCTTAGGCTACGCTTGCGCTTTGCGCCTCGTCTAGCACAAAAATAGCTCACCCAAAACCGCAAGAAACTTTTTTAACAATGTACTTAGGCATAGTACAAAAATAAATTACATTTTCCACTATACCTTATCTACCCTTTACCAATAAACTCGCCATTTTTTATTTAAACAATATGGAGAAAACGGCAAAAATAATGCTTTTGTTATGAGAGGGTAAATATAAAACAAGTTTTTGTATTAATTGTTATCCGAGTGCCTCTTTTAAAAAAGAAGCATAACGTAGTAATTGATAAACTGTTTTAAATTTTGATTTTTTTTTTCAAAAACTTGCATTTATCCTAAAATAAGCTGTATATTTGCACGTCCAATTAAAAAATAATAATTCTACTATAATAAATTGATTCGAAAACAACATGGCACATCATAAATCAGCAAAGAAGCGAATTAGACAAGATGCAGTAAAACGCTTGGAAAATCGCTACAAAAAGAAAACTACTAGAAACGCAATTAAAAACTTGCGATTAAGTAAAGATAAAACAGAGGCAATCGAACAATTACCTAAGGTAAAAAGCATGATTGATAAATTAGCGAAGAACAATCAGGTTCATAAAAACAAAGCGTCTAATTTAAAATCGAAACTCACCAAAATGGTGAACAACATGCAGTAATACAATATACCATACTACTTGTAGTGAAAGGGGTGCATCTAATCATGTACCCCTTTTTGTTTTTTAACTGATGCTATGCTGAAAACGAAAAAAAGGAACGAATGGTAGCTTAAAGTTATAGGAAATTAGTTAGCTAAAAGGTGTTAATTAGTGTAGGCAGTTTGGAAGCTATGAGAAGATATGTGATTAAAACGGCCGCCTATTTGCATTTAGTATAACCAAAACTCAAAAAAGGTTATGTTTCTCTAATTTGCTTATCTTTTTGTGGTATAAAATTAGTTACTAATAACAAGAAAATAGCCTCCAATTCAAATTAAAAAAAATGGGTAAAATTAAATATAAAGAGATAAACATTGTTCACCAAGATGAGGATGTAATTATTGTAAATAAACCTGCTCATGTTTTAAGTATTCCCGATAGATACAACCCCGACTTGCCGAACTTATACAGCTACTTTAAGCGGAAGCATGATACGATTATGGTAACGCACCGCCTAGATAAAGAAACTAGCGGCATTATTTGTTTTGCCAAAAATGCGGCTGCCCATAAGTTTATTTCGCAACAGTTTAGCAAACATACGGTAGCCAAAACTTATCATGCCCTTGTGCAAGGCCGCCCACTAGAACAAGAAGGAACGATTGATTTACCCCTTGCCGAAAATCCTGCTAAACGAGGAACCATGAAAGTGGATAAACGAGAAGGGAAACATGCCATTAGTCATTACCAAGTGCTAGAAGAATTTAACCATTATACCTATATAGCCGTAAAAATTGAAACGGGTAGAATGCACCAAATACGGGTACACCTAAAAGCAGTTGGACATCCTTTGGCTGTTGATGCTATTTATGGTAACCAAAAAGGGTTTTACTTATCTACTATTAAGCACAAATACCAATTGAATCGCCACGGTATTGAGCGGCCTATTATTGGTCGGGTATCTCTACATGCCTATAGCCTAAGTCTGGTTCATCCTAGTAGCGGAGAAACGGTTACCTATTCTGCCGAACTGCCTAAAGATATGCATGTAGCCTTAAAACAATTGCGGAAATACAATGCTTTGGGAGGGTTTTAATTTAACCTTTTCGCACTTTTTATTCCTATAGCAATGCACATTTTAAAACATCCGCTGTTTTTAATTTCGGCAAGTGTTTTTGGGGTGAATTATGCCTTGCAAAATGGGGCCAATATTCACCTCCCCTTTTTACACACCTACGCCGACGATTTGGCTTGTATGCCTGTTGTATTAACGCTTGCCCTCGCTTTTCAACGGCGATTTATCTATCGCAATAACGCCTACCGACTTAGCAAATACCAAGTACTTTTTGCTTGGGCATATGTTGCCCTTTTGTTTGAATTGGCCTTGCCCAACTTCTCCTCCAACTATACTGCCGATGCTTGGGATATTGTTGCTTATGGCCTAGGAGCTTGGGCTTTTTACTGGTTGATTAACTGTAGTTCTGATTTAAAGCAGTAACAATTTGGTTAAGATGATGTTCGTTGTGCAAAGCCACTTTGTCAAACTCATCCTTTACCGTTCGCAGCCCCGTTTCATTGTGTACATATTGATGGTGTCCCGCTGTTTCGTAATAGTTTTGGGCTAGGTGAATAATGGCAGCTCGCACGGAAGTATACACGTTTTTGTTGAGGGATAAAGGCAGTTGGTTGTAGCTCAATTTTTCGCACCAAACATCTTGGTCAAAACCCCAGACTACCTGTTTGGGTTTGGCAATGCCTCGCCTAATGCGGTCGTACAAAACGGTTTCGGCATCTGCTAGGTGATGCAACAGTTGTTTGACATTCCATTTACCAGGAGCATAGGTTTTTATTAATTCGCTTTCGGGCAAATCAAATAAAGGAAGTGTTTTTTCTTTGGTAATTTTTAACTGTTTGATGATTTCCACGGTAGTATTTTTTAAGGGTTTATGGATAAAAAGCTTTTCTAGTCATAATTAAGGGGATGCCAATTAATACTAAGGCAAAAAGGTTGATTAGCACCACATTATACATGGCTTGGTAGTAAATAGAAATGCTCGAATCTATTACAAACCAACTGAGGAGTCCATACCATAATGCTCGGTAGGCCCACTTTTCTTTTTGTTTAAAAGCGTTTTCTGAAATCATGATTACGAGGGTGTGAAATCCTACAATAGTACCGCCAATAATTCCAAACAACCAATTTTTTAAATACAATGCTTCCTGCGGAAAAGCTTGTCCATCAAAAAAAACGGCTTTGGTGTAGCTGTTGTGAATATCAAAGAAAAAAGAATTGCCTGCAAACGCAAGGAGTATGCCAACGCCTACGATCATTATATTGGCGTAGGTGAGCCATTTTTGCCAGAAGTTGAATTGTTGGTTGGTCATGATTAGCAATTGTTAGATTCAAGATGATTTAATTACAACAACATTTCCATTCGTTTAGCAAAATAAATAAAATTTAGGATTTTTCCTGCTTGGTTGCCCTAATAAGTACCTATATTCAAATAATCGACACTTTTAACCCGCTTTTTTTCCGCTATCCGCCGTTGGAAATACTCGCCGTAGTGCTGCTATGCCTGCGTTTTCCGCCTAGTCTAGCGAAAAAAAATCTATTGTGAAAATGGTGTCGATTATTTAAACACAGGTACTTATTTCAAATCTTTTTAGCAACCAAATTGATTGGCGAAACCCTCCTCAAAAAATAAAAAAGCCCAATAAACCAGTATCTCTACTAATTATTGAGCTTAATTAATACACTAATTACTTAGTTATATTTTACTTGCTTTCACTAATAAACGCCTCCAACTCCTTCGCATTTTTGTCAAACTTTAATTCCTGTTTTAGCTGCAAATAATTCTCTTTATCAACTGTATATTTATAGGCAAATTTTGCTAGAGTAAGCCTCGAATCATCAAAGCTAAAAAGCGGTAATAATTGGCGCATTTGGTTGCTGCTCACGCCATTTTCGGCAACAGCTTTTTGTGCGACTTTAATACGTTCTTCATCAAATTGGCTTTCTTTAATAGTAGTTTTTAATTGTTCAAAATTGCTGGTAGCAATGCCGTTTTTGCCGCTGTTACTATTAGTGTAAGATTCGGTGATGCTGCCGCCGCCTTGATTTTGTGGGCGGCTGTTGTTGTTATTAGGACGAGTTGTTGTGCTGCCATTAGCATTAGGCCGTGGGCGTTCAGGGCGTGGCGTGTTGCGGATGTAGGGATTGTCGTCGTCGCCTTGTGCGGCTATGTTAATGCTTTGGTGCATAATGTAACGTCCTCGATGGTCGATGTAGGCAAAGACTTCTCGGTTGGCTGGAATTTCTACCATGCCTTTAAAAATGGTACGCATACGGCGTGTATCTGGTCCTTGTGGCACTTGTACTTTAATTCGGTGTGCGCCTGGCGGAATGCTGCGAACGGTATAATCGTTTCGTATATCTTGGTATCTTTTTCCATCTAGGATGAGGGTAAAGGGGGCTTTGTTAAACAACTGTAAATGTAAATCGGAACCCCTATTTTGGGCGTTCAGCGAAAAGCTGCTTGCCATTGCAATGAACGCAATTAAAATGATGCTTAAATTTTTCATGTTTTGCGATTTTGGTTTTGACTTTGATTTTAAACAAAATTTGGCGAATGCTAATAAGCCATTTTTGTTAGACTCGCTCTAGGAAGAATCGTTTAAAATCCTAGTGCAACCTAGCTCTCAACAACTTTGCAAATCAATACTTGTTTTCCATACACTAGGATATATGTCCGTTTCAAGACTCCAACCTTTAAACAATTGTGGCAGCTTATTTGTACTGTAAGTAGTCATCCTTCAATCCTCCGCTAATTTAACACTCCAACAAAAAACGAATTAAACACATCCAAAAAAACAATTCACCAAGCATCATTTCAACAAGCATACAATCACTTAAATTTATAATTAAAAATGATAAAAAAAACACTATTCAGTTTAAGCATCTGTTTTATAACATTGGTATTGTATAACGCCAACGATGCCCACACTTACAGCAGCACGCCACCTGCTAATCGTACAGGTGCGCCTGGGTCTGCAGGCACTTGTGTTAATTGTCATGGTGGAGGTGCCGATATTAGCATTGATTTTAACAATGGCGGTCTCGATTATACTGCCGATGGAAACACTTATCCAATAGCCGTAACAATAAATGGTACCAGTCCTTCCCGATTTGGATTTTCGATGGTGGCTTTTGATAGCAATAACGATGATGTAGGAACGCTTGTAGCATCGGGAGCCAACACACAAATTTACAACGGCAATCACATCGGACATCAAAGCGCACCTACAGGAAGTGGTCCCTATACTTTTAATTTTGATTGGCAAGCTCCAACTAATGGCGCAGGCGATGTTACCTTTTACCTCGCTTGTGTAGCCGCTAATAATAATGGACAAACAACTGGGGACGAAGCAGCTATCACAACACTCACCATTTCGGAAATGACGGTGAGTAATCCTACCCTATTAACTAAAGCAAAAGTTTTTTTAGAAGGAGCTTATGCTAGTGGAGGAATGTTAAGCACTAACTTAGAGTTGGTTGTTCCAGTTAATCAACCCTACAATGAAACACCTTGGCAATATGTGGGTGTAGAACCTAGTGTTAATCTACCAACAAATGTAACAGATTGGGTGCTGGTGGAATTAAGAGCTGCCAATGATGTAAATACCCTAGTAGCTACTCGGGCTGCATGGCTGCGTAATGATGGTATGCTGGTAGATATGGATGGCAGCGAAGGTATTGGATTTGAAAATCAAGTGGATGGCGATTATTATTTGGTCATTCGTCATCGCAATCATTTGGATGTGTTGAGTAGTACAGTGGTTAATTTACCTAACGCTACTCCCTACGATTTTACTCAAAGTGCAACTACTGTAATGGGAGATGACCAACTAGTAGATGTAGGCGATGGCAACTTTGCTATGCTTGCAGGTGATATTAATGGGGATGGGGTAATTAGTGTGAGCGATTTTAATGTTTACATTACCCAAGCCGCACTTATTAATGAATACCTTCCTAGCGATACCGATTTGGATGGAAATGTAACAGTGAGCGATTTTAATCTTTACCGTCCTAATGTGAGTATTATTGGGGTGAATGCGGTTAGGTATTAGTAGCAGGTAGTAGATATGATTTGTTGAAGATAGAAGGATAGGTCTGTAACCTATAGCAAAAGCGCAACACCTTTTGGGGTATTGCGCTTTCTATTGGCTTAAAACCACCTATCAAATCTAAATTTGACAGCTATTCGTTTCGTTTATTATTTGGCAGCCATAATTTTGTACAATGGCGTAATAGCTTGCTCGCTCGAACTGTACTATTGTTGGCAAAGGTGTTGTTGAGACCAACAAAGTTGCTTATAAAAAGAACAATGGTTATGATGATTATTTTTTGCATAAAAAATTTTAAATTATTTTAGAAAATGATTGATTACCTAAACAAAATCCGTATTTGAAAATACCGTTTCTGTGCTAAAAGTAATAGATGCTCTTTTTAGGTCGCAGGTTTCCTCAAAGGCAAAAAAAATACGATTCCCCCCCTTTTTGCTTTATGCTAATACTATATACAGACTACTTCTTAGCAAAAAAAATTAAAGCGACTAAATAAATAGGGCATTTTTTATTCTCGCAAGCAAATTCCTCCACTAACTTAATTTTCCCTGTGTAAGCCAATAAACACGGGGTTTCCTAGAACACCTCCCCCCTAAAATTGTTATCATAACAAGTGGCAAACATCACAAACATGTAAGGGATGTAATGGCACTTACAAAAATATTTTAAGGCCATTACTATTTTTGAGAAACATATAGTACCTTTGCGGCCTATTTTTTTGTAGCACCTACAATTTTTGTAATAGATGGCAACAACAATCAACCTAAAAAAAGGTTACGACATTAAGATAATAGGCAGTCCTGAAAAGAAAATCCAAACTGGATTTAAAGCTCGGACGCACGCAGTAAAACCTACCGACTTTCACGGCATCTCGCCTATCCCTAAACTCCTAGTACAAGTAGGAGATGATGTGAAAGCAGGCGATCCTATCTTCTTTGATAAAAAACGACCAGACATTATGCACGCTGCTCCTGTTAGTGGCGAGGTAGTAGAAATTAAGCGTGGCGAAAAACGCTCTATTGCGGAGGTGGTTATTTTAGCAGACGATCAGGTTAAGTTTAAAGACTTAGAACGCATCAATGTTAACTCAACCTCTAGGGAGACCATTGTAAAACATTTACTGGCTACTGGCTGTTGGCCGTTTATCAAGCAACGTCCTTTTAATGTTATTGCCGACGAAAACGAAACGCCAAAGGCTATTTTTGTTTCTGGCTTTAGCTCTGCGCCGCTTGCTCCCGATTACGATTTTGCCTTACAAGGTTACGAACAAGCTTTTAAAGCTGGCATGGAAGTACTTAGCAAATTAAGCAACAAGGTATACTTAGGTGTTCCTGGAGCGACTGCCGCTAGTAAAGCCTACGACGGTTTATCGGGTGTTACGATTAATAAATTTAACGGCCCGCATCCAGCAGGTAATGTAGGCGTGCAAATACACCATACCAATCCAATTGCTAAAGGCGAAATAGTTTGGACACTCAATCCTTATGATGTAATTACCATCGGTAACACCTTTGCACAAGGTAAATTTAATACCGAACGATTAATTGCAATGGGTGGCCCTGTAGTAAACAAACCACAATATTATCGCACTTATTTAGGCGCATCTGTAAAAAGTATTGCAGCAGGCAACCTAAAAGAAGAACATGTTCGCTATATTAGCGGCGATGTTTTAAGCGGCGATACGGTTGACCTAGATGGACACCTAGGTGCTTTTGCTACCCAATTAAGTGTATTAGAAGAAGGCGATAAATACGAATTTTTTGGTTGGTTAAAACCAAGTTACCCTCGTCCTAGCCTATCTCGCACTTTTGGCGCATTTTTACGCCCCAACAAACAATACAACGTTAATACCAATACGCATGGCGAACCTCGTGCTTTTGTGGTTACAGGTGCTTACGAGCAAGTAACCCCAATGGACTTGTACCCTATGCAATTGTTAAAATCTGTTCTTTTCCGTGATTTTGAATTAATGGAAGGCCTAGGCATTTACGAAGTAGTAGAAGAAGACCTCGCTTTGTGCGGTTTTGTTTGTCCTTCTAAAACGCAAGTCCAAGAAATTTTACGAGAAGGACTGGATTATATGCGAGAGCAAGTTTAGATTTTTGATTGCTGATTTTTGAATCTTGATTGTTGATTTTTTTCATTTAAAACTTAAAATCGAAGATTTAGAATTTAAAATTTTTGATGTGCTGACGCTAGGAGATTACTGATTGCTGATTTTTTCCTGCTGACGCTAGGTGCACCTTAAAAATCCGTGTAATCCGTGCAATCTTTAAAAATCCGTGATTCAAACTTTTAATATGCTGACGCTAGGAGATTTTTGATTTTTCCTGCTAAGGCCAAAAATCCCATAGGGATGGCTGACATTGTAAGCCATGATTTTATATTATGGATCCAAAAATAAAAATAAATAGAAAATCCCGTAGGGATGACCGACATTGTAACCCATGATTTTAATCGTGGGTGAATAAAGAATCATACTATTCATGAAGTTTTTACGCAACCAACTTGATAAAATAGAACCGAAGGTAAAAGACAATAAGTTTTTGCATACCATTTACGATGGTTTTGCAACCTTTCTGTTCTCTCCAAATCATGTTACGCATGGCAAAGGCGTGCATATACGTGATGGGCTGGATTTAAAACGTACCATGGTAACCGTTGTAATGGCAATGCAACTGTGTTTACTATTTGGGATGTTCAACATTGGTCATCAGCACTTTGCGGCTTATGGCATGTATACTGGTGGTTTTACCGATGGCTTGTTTACCAAGTTTATGTACGGTTTACTACAAATGTTGCCTATAATTATTGTAGCACATGTAGTTGGGCTGGGCATAGAGTTTTACTTTGCCGCCAAAAAAGGCCACGCTATTGAAGAAGGATTTTTGGTATCGGGCATGTTAATTCCGTTAATTATGCCGCCAGATGTACCTTTATGGATGGTTGCCTTAGCAACTGCTTTTGCGGTTATTATAGGTAAAGAAGCCTTTGGAGGTACAGGGATGAACATTTTAAACATTGCCTTGTTAGCAAGGATGTTTGTGTTTATTGCCTATCCTACCGAAATTTCGGGGGATGCCTGTTGGGTATCTTACGACTACAATATTTTACACCAACTATTTGGTATGGGCAGCTTAACGGCTGGTAATGCTGCACAAGTCGTCGATACCTTCTCGGGAGCCACACCGCTGGCCCTCGCCGCGAAGGGCGGCTGGTCAAACGTGTTATCACAGTATTCTGTATCGGATATGCTTTGGGGTAATATGGGTGGTTCTATTGGAGAAATGTGTAAACCTGCTGTAATTTTAGGAGCTATTATTTTAGTAGTTACTGGTATTGCAAGCTGGCAAATTATGGTATCAATGATTATTGGTGCTTTAGTAATGGGTGCTATCTTAAACGGTGTTGCTCCTAGTTCGGACTCGTTCTTAGCAGTTCCATTTACACATCATTTATTGATGGGTAGCTTCTTTTTTGCAATGGCATTTATGGCTACCGACCCTGTTACGGCTGCTCAAACAACAATGGGTAAGTTTATTTATGGATTTATGATTGGGGTAATTGGCATTATTGTACGGGTATTAAACCCCGCTTATCCCGAAGGTTGGATGTTGGCCATTTTGTTTATGAATGTGTTTGCCCCAACTATCGACCATTATGTTTATCAAGCTAATATTAAAAGGAGGCTAGCAAGAAATCATGGCTAAAACAGATTCAAACGCATATACCTTTTCCTATGCAGCAATTATGACTTTAGTTGTTGCCGTTGCCTTAGCTGCTGCTGCTACGGGTTTAAAACCCATGCAAGAAAAATCAGAAGCACTAGATAAGAAGAAATCTATCTTAATGGCAGTACTAGGAGAAGATGAGAAAAAACAATTAAACGCTGATAAATTATTAGCAGAAAAATGGTACAGCGAACGCATTACCGAAGTCGTAATTGACGAAAGTGGTAAAAAAGCAGATGGCGTAGCTTTTGATATTGAACTGAAAAAGGAATACAAAAAGAAAGACGCTGCTACTCGCACCTTACCATTTTACACCTACAAAAACGGAAACACTACTCGCTCCGTTTTACCTATGCACGGCGCAGGACTTTGGGACGAAATTTGGGGCTTTATGGCACTTGATAAAGATGACAATACCATTAAAGGGATCTCTTTTGACCATAAAGGTGAAACGCCTGGTTTAGGTGCCGAAATTAAAGAAAATAAAGGCTGGGTTGCCCAATTTAATGATAAAAAACTGCTAGAAGGAAACAACTTTGTATTCTCTGTAAAAAAAGGAATCAAAGACAAACCTAACAGCCAAGTAGATGTCATTTCTGGCGCAACCATTACTTGTGATGGTGTAACCGACATGATGAAAAAAGCCTACGATAGTTATAAGGCTTATTTGAAAACGGTTAAATAGCTGTCAGTGGCAAACAGTCAGCAGTCAGCAGTCAGTGGTTTTGTAGGGTCATTTAATATTAGTGCTGATTGTTTGTTCGGATGGTTTTTGCAAACTTCGTTTGCTCTAGGAGTCAATTAATTTTCTCCTAAAAAAAATCGTCTGTATATCAACTGACAGCGAAGCGGTCTGACAGAGAGCGAAGCGAACGGTCTGACCACTGACCGCTAAAAAAATCGCCAGCAGGTAAACTGACAGCGAAGCGGTCTGACTGCTGAAAGTAAGCGAAGCGAACGTTCTGACCGCTTAAAAAGAAAAAATTTTAACTCAATAATAATTGACTGAATCATGAGTGAAGTAGCAAAAGCGAAAGCTCCCGTTCAAGAGAAAGAACCAATAATGTCTGCTAAGAACAGACGTTTATTAACCGATCCATTGGATGAGAACAATCCGATTACCGTACAGGTACTAGGAATTTGTTCGGCATTGGCGGTAACTACGCAAGTGTGGCCAGCATTGGTGCTGTCTATTTGTGTAGTATTTGTATGTTCTTTTGCGAACCTTACCATCTCTCTATTACGCAATGGTATTCCTAGCCGTATTAGAATGATTGTGCAATTAGTAGTAATTGCCACATTAGTAGTTTTAGTAGATCAAGTATTAAAAGCAGTAGCTTATGATGTAAGTAAACAGCTTTCTGTATTTATTGGACTGATTATTACCAACTGTATTGTAATGGGTCGCTTAGAGGCTTTTGCAATGGGTAACAAACCTTTTCCTGCCTTTTTAGATGGACTAGGAAATGGATTGGGTTATGGAGCTATTCTAATTATAGTCGCTTCGTTCCGAGAAATATTTGGTGCTGGTAAATGGATGGGAATGGAAATTGTTCCGCAATTTATTTACGATTTAGGATACATGAACAATGGGGTAATGGTTACGCCTGCTGCAGCCATGTTCTTAATTGGTATCATTATTTGGATACAAAGAGCACGTAAACCTAGTTTAGTAGATATTTCTTAGGAATTTTGATTTTTTTTCATTTCGAATTAAAATTTTGGAATTTCCTTTGTTGTGTTTGGCTTTTGGGGTAAAGACGTTGCAGTGCAACGTCTCTACAGTTAAAAACCAAATAATAAAAAAATAAAAATGGAATTAATAAATATATTCGTAAAATCGGCATTTATTGAGAACATGGTATTGGCCTATTTCTTAGGAATGTGTTCTTATTTAGCGGTATCTAAAACAGTAAAAACAGCCGTTGGTTTAGGCTTGGCAGTAATTTTCGTATTGGCAATTACGGCTCCTGTAAACTATATGTTGTATTACGGTTTATTATCGGAAGGTTCGCTATTAGCAAGTTTACATCCATCTTTTGAGAATGTGGATTTAACCTTCTTAACCTTTATTGCCTTTATCGCAGTAATTGCCTCTATGGTACAGCTAGTAGAGATGATTATAGAACGCTTCTCCCCTTCCCTATACAATTCCCTAGGGATATTTCTGCCGCTGATTACAGTAAACTGTTCCATCTTAGGTGGTTCGCTGTTTATGGTACAACGGGAATACAACCTAGCAGAATCTATCGTATTTGGTTTGGGTGCAGGTTTCGGTTTCTTCCTAGCGATTGTAGCCATTGCTGCTATCCGTGAAAAAATACGCTACTCGCATGTACCTGCCCCTTTACGTGGCTTAGGTATTGCCTTTATTATTACGGGCTTAATGGGTTTAGCCTTTATGAGTTTTATGGGGATTAAATTGTAATCCATAGGGTTATTCTTTAGACAAAACTTGATGTAGAGAAAATTCATGAATTTTCTCTACGGGAAAACACCAACATCTACTCCCCATTTTTCTCTTTTTATCTGATATTAATAATCTTCAATGGGCATCTTTTAAATAGGTGCCGATGTTTAAAATATTCTATCATGCTTTTAGCAGGAATTGTAAGTGTTGTATTAGGAAGTGCGATTGCCTTCTTACTGATTGTTTTAAGCCTAACAGGAATTTTGTTGGGTGCTAAGGCAAAGCTTATTCCATCGGGAGATGTGAACATTGTTATTAATGGAGACGATAGCGATCCGATTATCACTTCTCCTGGGGCTAACTTATTAACGGCCCTTTCCGAAAAAAGTATTTTCTTACCTTCTGCTTGTGGTGGCGGTGGTACTTGTGCAATGTGCAAATG
>JAHDBT010000739.1 GCA_020630215.1 Bacteroidota bacterium | reverse complement strand
CAGTGAAGCCAAAAAAAAATCTTGTAACTCCTAGCACAAACACCATAATTTTTAAACACCACCAACAGAACCCCAATCAATGAAAAAAATATTATTTATACTAGTCTCATTATTTATTGTTGGCAGCTTTATTACTTGGTCTTGCAACCGAGTATCTTTGCCTCCTATGGTATTTACACCTAAGCCACAACCCGTAGAAAACCTAAAAGTGCCCGAAGGTTTTACCGTAAGTTATTTTGCCAAAGAGGTGAAAAATGCAAGAGCCATGTGTTTGGGTGATAAAGGGACGGTATTTGTAGGATCGAGAAAAGAGGGCAAAGTATATGCGGTAATTGATAAGAACAATGATTTTCAGGCGGAGGAAGTTTTAACCATTATTAGTGGACTAGGAATGCCTACGGGTATTACCTACAAGGACGGTGCATTATATGTAGCCGAAGTTAGCAAAATTTGGCGATACGATGACATAGAAAACCAATTAAAAAATCCGCCCAAACCCGTATTAATTTGTGGCGATTTACCCACAGAAACCCATCACGGATGGAAGTACTTAGGATTTGGCCCAGATGGAAAATTATACGTGCCTGTTGGCGCACCCTGCAATATTTGTTTATCGAGCCAAGACGAACGTTTTGCCAGTATTTTACGCATGAATGCCGATGGCAGCGATGTGGAAGTGTTTGCTCATGGCGTGCGTAACAGCGTAGGTTTTGATTGGCATCCCGAAACCAAAGAATTGTGGTTTACCGAAAACGGTCGGGATTGGATGGGCGACGATATTCCCCCCTGTGAACTCAACCGCGCGCCTACCAAAGGATTGCATTTTGGCTACCCCTTTTGTCATGGCGGCACAATAGCTGACGACGAGTTTGGCGACCAAAAAAACTGCGACGAGTTTACCCCGCCTGTCCAAAACCTAATCGCACACGTTGCCCCACTAGGAATGCATTTTTATACGGGTAAAATGTTTCCCCAAAAATACCAAAACCAAATTTTTATTGCCGAACATGGTTCTTGGAATAGAAGCAAAAAATCGGGTTATAAAGTTACCCTTGTAAATATTAACGAAGAAAGTAAAGCCACCAACTATACCCCATTTATAACTGGTTGGCTCCCTTCGGATAATGACGCAAAAGGAAAAGTATGGGGACGACCCGTAGATATTTTGCAGCTAAAGGATGGTTCTTTATTGGTTTCGGATGATTTAGGCGGGGGGATTTTTAGGGTTAGTTGGGAGTAAGCAAAACGCTGCTCAACTACCTCAAATAGTCCGCAATTAATTGATGAAAATAATGCACGCCCTTTTCTCTTTTAGGAGAAAAACGACCACTTTTGTAAAAGCGAGAACGCAGCCCTCTTTGTACCGCTTCTACTACAAATTCGTCTTCCCGTTCTGTTTTTTCGGCGAGTTTATCTCCCTGCATAATTTCAAAGGCTTCCTGGTTGTAGATATAATATAAAAATTCGACTTTACAGAAGTTAGGATTAACAGGTTTTACAATATTTAACTGCACACCCCAAGGATAAAAGTTGAGCATAAAATTAGGGAACAACCAATAGTAATATGCCGTTACATTTTTGCCATAATCAGGATGGCCAACTGGTAAATCGAAGGTGAGGTTGCTGCCATCGGAGTAGCCAATTTGTAGCACCATTTGGTCGTAAAATTCGGTGGTATAGCTGCCGTAATCTAACATTGCCCCTAGTGCCTGGTGTACAAATGGGATGTGAAATCCTTCGAGGTAATTATCGCAATACAAAGCCCAATGTGCATGTACATTATAGGTTTTCGAATATTCGGGTGCAAATCTAAATGACTCAATCGGTAAAAAACGCAACCTTTCTTCTAGGCGATTAAGGAGCGTCGTAAAATTGATTTTGGGATTTACTGCCGTAAACAAAAACTGCCGCCAATTGTGCAAAGGCAATTCGTGTAAATTATCACAAGGGCGAGGAAAATTTTCGGCTTCCTGAAACTCTGGCATAAACTCAAATTCGCCATTTAGCTTAAAACGCCTGCCATGATAACCACAGGTGATTTTACGCATTTTAGCCGGATGCTGTACCAATAAAAACCCACGGTGCGTACATACATTCGTAAAGCATTGTAACTTTTCGGTGTCGGCATGTTTGCTCAATAAAATGGGTTCATCTAAATAATTTTCTAGCAGCCACAAAGGATAAACATTTTCCATCCCTTTAAACAATTGATCGGCATCGCCAATAAACTGCCAGTTCTGACAAAATATCTTTTCTTTACAAGCTTCCCACGCTTTGGGGTTTTGGTAAAAATCGGCAGGTAAAGTTGCTGCCTCCTTAATGTTTTTGTTGATAGTGTACATGATGAATAAAGTGATTTTGAGTTTAGATAGCATGTAATGTTAAATAGGAAAAGCAAAGTTAAACAACTAGGATTTATTTCCTAAAATAATAAG
>JAHDBT010000738.1 GCA_020630215.1 Bacteroidota bacterium | reverse complement strand
TTGAAAAATATAATTAAATTTCTTGGTGGACTTTATTTTTTTCATTTCACTAAGCGGTTTACACTTAGTATTTAGTAGAAGGTAGAAATCACTTAGCCTTGAGACGGTTCCGCTTCGTTACACCATTGTAAAGTGTTAAGTGCTTTTCCTTCTTGGATAAACTTGTCACCAGTTGTATTTGTGATATTTTCATAAGTCCATTTTTGCAAATCAATGTTGCAACATTAGTTTCAATAAATATGAAAAGAAGGGATGTAAAATAAAATTGTTTTTTTTATGCTTTTTTTGTGACAATTAAATGTTGGTTAGCCGAAATTTAGATTTTTTCAGATAAAGTGTTGTTTGTTATTTTGTTATAAAACTGTATTTTATCTATTCTTTGTTAAATTTTTTGTTTTTTAGAAAATGATTTTTTTTCTTTTTTTATATAAGTGCTTGATAAAGTTTGATTTATAGTTGAATGTTTATTTTTTAACTTTAAGAGTTGGGAAAAATCACATTTGTAAATATTCCTTGAATATAATTTCCTTTTTTAAAATACTTTTCCTACTTTTACGAAGTAAATAACAATTTATGTGTAAATTAGAACAAATTATTAACCCAAACTTAAAAGCTCCTAGCCTAGCATTTTATTATTCAATTTCTAGGTTAATAATCCGCATATTTATTATTTGGACTCCTCGCAAATAATATATCATAAAGGTAGTTTCTAATTCCAATCATTTTTTTTAAGACAAAACTTTATTTCTTTTTTCAACTTAGTTTAAAATAACTAGTATGGAAGAGGTACGCCTACTCCAAATCTAGTATCCAGTATATATTAATCCAATTATTTAATTATTTAAACATTTTTTATTATGAGAAGTTTATTAAAAAAAATACTAATGCTAAGTGCCTTTATGGGACTGGTACTGGTATTTAGTAATGTTGATGTGAATGCGCAAGACATTTATGAAAGGAAAACTGTTCCTGCAGCACAAAAAATGTTAAAGTCAAATGATGTGCCTAAGTCTCAAAAGGCTACGACTACTAACGAAGCTACTACTAGCAAAAGAAAAGCTAAATCTCATGTAGTGGATGTGCCTAAAAAAGTAAAATCTGCCGTACAAGCTCCTAATCATAGAACAAGAGCAACTGCTATTAGTTATCCTACAGCTACAAGCGCTCCAACGGTGCAAAAGCAAATTAATGATGTAACTGGTAAGATGAATGCTGCCGATACAGAAGAAGAACGACAGTCTTATCAAAACAAATTAGATGAATTGGACAAGGAGAAATAGTAGTAAAATAAGCTATTTTAACAGGTTCTAATTTCTTATGCTAATTGTAAATTCATTCATACGAGTTTGCTAATTCTATGCAAGCTTAATTCAAATAAAAAATATGAAAAACATATATGTATCATTGTTAATTGCAATGTTTTCCTTACTATTTAATAATAATGCCTTTGGGCAATGTGGCTGTACTAACTGCCCCCTCGAATTGCCAGATAATACTTCTGAAGATTTCTTTGTAAATGTATTTAGTGATGGCACAGGTGATTGTGACCTAGCTACTAATCCACTAAACACGGTAAATATTAACTTTGACCACGAATACCTTGGTGATTTAACGATTACCCTTACCTCTCCTGATGGACAAACGATTACCTTAGTTGGACCAGAAGGTTTTTCTGGAGGAACAGATGTAGGTGATGGCGACAACAACAATGGTGATGTATTTGATATTACCTATAGCGATGGCGCAGCAACCGCCTTCGATAACGCTACCATTAGTGCTGGACTAGACAATACAACTCCAGAAACAGTAACAGGAACTTATCAACCTTATTCAGGTACTTTAGCTTCTTTTACTGGTAACCTTTGTGGTACTTGGGTACTTAATGTATCTGATGGACAAAGCTTAGATGGTGGTGACTTTTCTGATTTCCAACTTGGTTTTGGTACCCCTGTAGGTTTAACTTGTACTTCTGAACCACCTCCATCCCCATGTCCAACACTAGACTTTGTTACTGCCCTAGAAATTTGTAGCGGTGATGCCGTTTCTTGGACTACAGGACCTAACTGTTCTGGCTTATCTAACAACCCTGGACCTATTAATCCCGCATCTGGTCTTCCTGGCGATGGATTGCCAGTAGTAGACCTATTCTACTATAATAGTGGTGGCACTTTTGAAGCACCAGGTGGTTTCGTTCCTAACTTACCTGCTGGTACTGGAACTGCTGACTTTGCAACAGCAAACCCCGAATTAGTAACTGTTGCCTTTGACTTTACTTGTACCAATGCACCAGCAGATGCGCAAGCATGGTCTAATACAACTTGTACGCCTTACGTAGTTACCTATTATATGGTAGTACTTGATTACAGCTTAGATTCTGACCTAGACGGAGATGTGGAATACCGAGAAGATTGTACCATCGAAAGAGTAGATATTACCGTTTACCCAGATGC
>JAHDBT010000737.1 GCA_020630215.1 Bacteroidota bacterium | reverse complement strand
ATTTGCAACGCAGGATAAGTGCAAAAGATCAAGTAGAAATGACGGATTTATTTTAACGGAATTATATAACAGATTGTTTGCGTTTAGTGATAGAAACAAAGTACAAGTAGCTTACCTTGTAAGCAAGCCCCAATAATTTTTTATACTAGTACAAACGTTTAGGTTGATACTGGTTGATTACTTAAACAAATACAATGAACAATAACTTTTTACATTGGATATGGATTGCTAGTTGTATCCTATTGCTTTTATGCACAAGCCTACTCGCTACTGCACAAGAGGAAAACAACAGCACTATAAGCGGACGTGTGCTAGGGGCAGATAACGAATCCTTAGTAGGAGCAACTGTATATTGGCTCGAAAATAGCACGGGTGTACTTACCAATTCTGATGGCGATTTTGTGTTGAATAACGAAGGAATTGTTTATCATTGGATAGTAGTTAGTTTTGTTGGATATGTAGCAGATACCATACAAACAGAAGGAATCGCCTATCACGAAGTAAGTTTAAAAGAATCAGCCCTGCTAAAGGAAGTAGAAGTTTCGGGGCAGCGAGATGGCACATTTATCTCCTCGGTAAATCCCATTAAAACAGAAATAATTACCGACGTAGAGCTTGCCAAAGCCGCCTGCTGCGACCTAGCAGGATGTTTTGGTACCGAAGCAAGTGTAGAAGCCAATACCACCAATATTATTACCAACGCCAAAGAACTCCGCATCTTAGGCTTATCGGGCGTGTACAATCAAGTGCTGATAGACGGGTTTCCGCTAATACAAGGATTAACCTATACCTATGGCATTAGCTCCATTCCAGGGAGTTTGGTTAAAACGATTTATGTAGCCAAAGGTACCAACTCGGTACTACAAGGATACGAGAGTATTGCTGGACAAATTAATGTAATTCCGAAAGACCCTGCACAAACGAATAAGCTGTTTGTAAACGCTTATGCCAACAGTTTTGCCGAAACACAGTTAAATGTAAACTATGCCCACCAGCTTAAAAAATGGAGTACGCTACTAGCCGTACACACTGCACAACCTGGCCGTAAAATGGATAGAGATGAGGATAACTTTTTAGATATGCCACTAACTACTCGCTATTCTATATACAATAAGTGGAAGTATGGCAACGAATTAGCTCCAGGATGGCACAGCCAAATTACTTGGCGTTTGGTAGACGAAAATAGGGTAGGTGGACAAACCAATTTTAAGGCAAAAAATAACAAAGGAAGCAATGCCATATACGGGCAAACCGTGCAGCTTACCCAACCCGAATTATTTGCTAAAACAGGTTACCGTTTTAATGCTAAAAACCAAATTGTTTTAATGGCAACGGCTTTTACGCAACAACAAAACGCCTACTACGGCACTACACAATACGATGCCCAACAAATAAACGGATACGCCAATTTACAGTACGACCTAACTTGGCGCACCCAAAATAGCTTAAAAGCAGGGGCAAGTTATAGGTATTTTAATTTAGAGGAAGATGTTGCCTTTACCGCAAACGATGGGTTAGATAGAACCTACGCAGGAAATTATAAAAAGCTAGAAAGCATTCCTGGCATTTTTGCCGAAAACACCTACTATTGGAAAGACGAAGATAAGCTGGTATTAATTACAGGAGCCAGAATAGATTTCCACAACGATTTTGGCGCACAATTTACACCACGAGCCTTACTAAAATACCGCTTGACAGATAAAACCAACCTCCGCCTATCGGCAGGAACAGGCTGGCGTACCGCAAATGTATTTAGCGAAAACATCAACCTACTAGCCAGCTCCAGAGATGTCGTGTTTTCGGAAACTTTAGAACCCGAAAAAGCAATTAATTATGGCACAAGTCTTACCCATAACCTTACCGCAAACAATTGGGATATTGGTATTGTAATAGATGCTTATCACACCCGTTTTAGCAACCAAATTTTTCCCGATTACGACACCGACCCTACCAAAGCTTACCTCACTAATTTTACAGGCACAAGTGTTGGTAATGGATTAAAAACAGAATTGAATTTATCGTGGTCGAAACGTTTTACGGCTAAAATGGCCTACAACTATTTGGATGTATATCGTATTTTAAAGGAGGAGAAATGGGTATTGCCTTTTAATGCAACGCATAAATTAATGGGCGCATTTTCATACCAGCCATTCAACAAAAAATGGCAATTTGATACCAACATGCATTGGTATGGCGAGCAACGTTTAGCCAAAACAAGCAGCAATCCAGAAGCTTACCAATTGCCTGAAAAATCGAAACCATATACAGTCATTAACGCACAAATTACCAAATCTTGGGATCGTTTGGAAGTGTATGGCGGTTGTGAAAACATTTTCGATTTTCGTCAAAAACGTCCTATTTTAAGTTGGGAAAATCCTTTTAGTCCATACTTTGATACCGCCAGCGTTTGGGGACCTACCAAAGGAAGAGAGTTTTATGTGGGTTTGCGTTTTAAAATAGAATAA
>JAHDBT010000121.1 GCA_020630215.1 Bacteroidota bacterium | reverse complement strand
TTGCTCGGTCACGTAGCTACGGCTATGCTTCCTCGTAATGCCTTGTAGCAGAAAAAAAATACGGCGACTTAATCATCAGAAAATTAAGTTCTCAGCCACTAGAAGCAACAAAAAGAAAGATTTTATGGCGTGATGCTATTTTTTTCCTAAATTTACGGCTCGTTTTATTTTGTCACTTTCACTAAAATAATTCCCCATGCAATTATCAGAACAGGAGTACAACAAATTTATTTTCTTATATAATTGGTTACTATTTTCTGCAGCCATATATCACGAGTTACTTCCAGAAACAACAACTTATGAGGAATATGATACTTGTTCAATAGATCAAAAGTTTACATTTAGAAATGCATTACTTGAAGACTTAGAGGCAATAGATGTTTTTATTGAGAATAATAAGTTGCGCCTTTCGGAAGAAGATATTGCGATTATGCAAGGATTTAAGCATTTTATAAAAGATGATTTTTTTATAGTTAAATACTTGAAAAAGCACACCCTCTTTTTAGGCAATAAGTATGTTTTTGGTGTGCATTCTTTGTCTGACAATTTGAAGGAAATGTTTTGGGGAAGAACAGCAGTTAGAGTACATGCCGTATTATTACCTTTTAAAGATAAAATAATACATGATGGAATTATGCAAACATATAATGTGCAATTTGGTGCGGGCATAAAAAGATCACTCAAAAGTGAGGCAACCCAAAAACAAGCACAATACGGGATTATTACTTCTTTACCAGTAGGTAAAAGTGTTGCTGGAAAAAAGATGAGTGATAAAGAACAGTTAGAAATTTATATGAAAAATGAGGATAATAGAAATAGGTTTTGGTATGACATAGTAGATTTGCGAGATAAAAACAAGGAATTAGAAAATCATTATTTTTATTTATGGGCAAAAATTCATGCAAGAAAAAAGAAAAAAACGTTAAAGGAAATTGGTATCAAAGGTTACCATTTTGCTATGACTGACTCAACGGTATTGGCTTCTGCAAAAACTAAAAAAGCACTAGAAACACAATTAAACTTAATGGTACCTAAAGAAAATTTACCTGCTGTTTACATTTTTAAGTTGTAATGGTAAAACTCGGCATGTTTATCGAAATGGTTTGCACTTTTTTAGTAGAGGGTAGATGGTACTTGGTATTTGGACGGTTCCGCTACGCTACACCGCACTAAAGTACCAACTATTTTATAACCTTGATAAACTTGTCTAAAACTCGCGACTACTTTATCTTAAAATCCCTATAAACAGCCCTCGTTAATAAAAAGCTAAAAACAACAATTAAAAACCAGTTAATATTTTTGATGTAAGTTTCGGCTAATAAATTATAATTAATTAAAAAATAAACCAAACCAAATAAAATAAGGGAATACAAAAATTGTTGTCCTAGAAAATAAATTTTTTGCAAGCCATTTTTTACTTCTAGCATTTCCGTTTCTACATCTCTATCGTTGGTCGTTTTTAGAAAACGAGATAGCTCATTGGGTAAAGAAATAGCGGTGGTAACTTGGTTTTTAAACGTATTAATAATCATTTGCGAAAAGCCATGATCTTTATCTAAAATATGTTTTTTCATGTAGGGGCGCACCACATCCAAACCATTTAAGTGCGGAGCTAATTGAAACGAATTGCCCATTAATAAAACAATGGTTCTATTTAATAAAATATAATCTTTCGGAATTTTAATGGTATTAGAAACATCCCTTAAATCCACTTTCCCAATAATAGAAGCAATAGAACCTAAGCCCGAATTTAATTTAATATTCTGGAAATTTAATCCATCAAATTCGACTTCATTTTGCAAAAATTCTTTGAAAATATTAATCAGTTTTTCTACATATTTTTCGGAGGCTTTGTCGGAACCTAAAAAGCCCATTTTTCGTAGGGCGGTAACGGTGTCGTGTGTATCGTTTCTAATGATGGCTTCAATTAATTCGGGAATAGCTTCTTTAGTAGTTTTATTTAAATGGGCTACTGCGCCAAAATCTAGTAAAATTAACTCCCCTTGTTTATTTACCAAAATATTGCCAGGATGCGGATCGGCATGGTAAAAACCATCCACTAAAATCATTTTACAGTAGAGTTCTATTAATCGTTTTGCCAACTCTTCTGTATCAATTCCCCACGATTTTATTTTGTCAATTTGTCCAATATTTACCCCTTCACAAAAAGAAGAAATGAGCACTTTTTTGCTGCCATATTGATTGTCAACAACAGGAATTTTTACTTTTAATTCGGGGATTACTGCTAGGCTTTCGGTAATTTGCTGCATCGACTGTGCCTCCCTGGTGTAATCCAGTTCCTCTTCAATCATCTGCCTTACTTGCTCATACGTATGATCTAAGCCTTGCATATCCATAAAAAAAGCATGGAGTTTTACTAGGTTTTTCAGAATCTCTAAATCTGCACGGGCAATCGTATCAATATTTTTATGTTGAATTTTTACCACTACCTGTTTTCCATTTAGCACGGCACGATGCACCTGTCCGATAGAGGCGGCTGCTAGGGGTTCTTTGTTGAAATGCGTAAATATTTCTTGTGGTTTTTTTCCTAATTCTTTTACAATAGTATCTTCAATTTCTTGATAAGGTTTTTCCTTTATATGATCTTGTAACTCTTCTAGCGGGCCTCTAAACTCTTCGGGCAGTACATTAGAAAGGTTGGAAATTAGTTGCCCAATTTTTATAAATAAACCTTGTAATTCTTGCAGCCTATTTTTAATCCTATCGGCATTTTTTAGGTGTAGGTTGTTGATGTGTTTGTCGTAGTATTTTTGTCCTAAAATTTTACTTTTTAATTTCAGCCAAAAATAACTCATAAAAACTCGAAAAGCGGTACTATAGGCTTTCCGCTTGCGAACACGGGGCGAAAAAATATTGTTTTTTTGAGACATGATAGCTTAGGTTATATACTCAGATGCGCTTGGTTTTCCGATTTTTGCTAAATGGCTTAACTGCTAGAATTGTTAAATTGTTTTTTCATGCTGACGATTTTTAATTGCAGCCTATTAACAATCAATCATTAATATAATTATTCGTATCAAATTTGTGTTTAATCACTTTGCTTGTTAAGCAAAAGAGAACCGAAAACCATTTGCATTTGAGTATAGGCTGTTGTTTTTTACTGCAAACGGCAAAAACAATAGTAATTAGGTTTAAGTGAAATTGGAAAAATAAAAAAGCAATATACCGCATTTTTTTCAAAACACCTATTCTACCCATCCATTTTACGGTCTTTCAGATTTAAGTAGTTCTCTATTAAATTTTCACAGTATTCTAATTGTATTTTTAGATTTTCTCCTACTATTAATGGCACTTCCTCATAATCCTTTTTTACAACTACTAAACTGTAATTATTTCCTTCCCATTTATTATTAGAAGCACCTGTGGCTACTAGGTTTTTAACATATAATTGATCTATTTCACTAGTGGGAATATTAAAAATTCGTTTCCTCACGCCTAATTTTTTTTGTTGGTAAACAAACAAATACTGAGGGCTGATGTCAATTTCATAAGTTTGCGTACTATTTTTATTTGCAGAATAAAGGAAGGGTAAAGAAATAAGTCCGAGAACAGCAAGTAAAATAAGTTTTAAAACCCAACCATAATACACCCCATTTATCCTAAAAGTACCCGAAGCCATAATTACCAAAAAAGCAACACAAAATAATAGGTACAAACATCCTTCATTCCCTTTAGAAATAGGTTGCGGAGCCACTACATTTATCCAAACATGATCACTTTGTTGGTACACATTCATCATCAGAGGAAGTGTTTTTTTGTAGTCGGATAATTGAAAGGTTCGTATTTTTTCTAGCGTATATACGGCATCACAATGCAGGCACAAACCAATACCTATTTTTGCATTAATTTGTTGAGGATCTAAATCCCTATCACAAGATGGACAACATTCAATCATATCTTTTAATTACTAGTTTTAATGACCAATTACCAAAACACAAAGTCCAAATAATCACCAAATTTTTAATGACCAATTATCAAAAATCCCCAATACTAATTCTTCGATTCTAAATTTTCAATAAAACCCTCTCATCGTCCGCAGGTAAATAAATTTTAAATTCTCAATTCTAAATGTTTCTAAGCTTTCCATTCGCCTTCCATTTTTTCATCAACAATGCCTAAAAACTTTTCTATTTCTTGTTCCAAATACAAAGCCGTTTGTGGTATTTGAAATTCAGAAATTAATTCGACGGTTTCTCCATCTTTTAATTGCACACATAAAGCATATCTTTTGAGCCATTTTTGAGGTGGTGGACTGTCATTCGTACTGACCCAGGAAAAATTATTTGTAGAAATGTCATTCGTACCATTAAAACTATTGAGTGTTACTTGCAGTTGTTTTACAAAAAATTGTTGTACGTCTTTTACTTGGATGGTTTTTACCCTAGAGTACCTTGTAAAGGTTGGTAAATAACGAGGCTTTACCCAAATCTCCTCATTTTTTATTTCTAATATGGTTTTGTTAACATATTTGCAAATATGCTTGTATACAGTATGATAAAACCAAATACTCAATACGACAGAAAATAAACCCACATTGATTAATGGATTCTCAAATGCACTTAAAAGCAATAGGAATAGAAAAGCTAAAAAATGTTTAATCGCACCGAAACAACCGTCGCCTATAGTGAACTTTTTATGAATATTTTTTTTAAAAATAGTATCTCGCCAAGCAATGTCAAAAGTAAGGGTATCGCTTGTTCGGAGTTTGGTAATGCCTTTAGGAGAAAAAATGGTAAACTTACGACGCAACTCTAAGGGAAGCTGATCTTGAAATGAAAAGGAATTGCTACAATGTTGGCAATTGGCATTAACTTCATGGATGTTAATTTCAGTACCTTTTAAAATACTAAAACATTTGGGACATTCTATTTCTAAAAACATAAAAATGGAGAATTGAAAGCAGATGTTAATTTTATGACAATATAAGGGGAATGTATTATGTAAACAAATTTTCGATAGTTTTTCCTAAAAATAAGATTAATTTGAAATGAATTTGTAAATTAAAGCTTGATTAAGAAAATTTGTAGCAAAAAAAAAATGAATCTTCAATGAGTAAAAACAAACATTCTGATATAGTAAGTTTAACGGAAGATGTATCACAATCGCCCTTATACAGCGATGATTTAGCTCCCGTACCTAGCGATAAACGGACTTGGAGTACTTGGAATTTAGCCGCTATTTGGGTGGGCATGGCCGTATGCATCCCTACGTATATGTTAGCGGCAGACATGATAAAACAAGGCGTAAACTGGTGGATTGCCTTATTAATAATTGGTTTGGCAAATATCATTATTACCCTGCCAATGGTACTCAACGGACATGCTGGGGTTAAGTATGGCATTCCCTTCCCCGTGTTAGGCCGTGCCGCCTTCGGAACAAATGGCATTCACCTAGCATCTATTGTGCGGGCCATTGTGGCTTGTGGTTGGTTTGGCATTCAAACTTGGATAGGAGGGCTGGCCATTTACGCCATATGGCAGGTATTTGCTGGCGGCGATATTGGTACGGGCTTATCTATTGGTAAGTTTATATGCTTTGGTATTTTTTGGCTCATCAACATGTTTTTTGTTTGGAACGGAACAGAAAGTATTAGATGGCTAGAAGAATTTGCCGCCCCTATTTTAATTTTTATTGGATTACTACTCATTGGATGGGGAGCGATGCAGGCGGGTGGATTTGGTACAGTGCTACAACAAAGCGAACAGCTAGAACGCCCTACCGCTACTATTACCAAACGCTCTAACGACCCCAATATATTGCTAAAATTACAGCCTTTAACCGATAAGGAAGGCAAGGTAAAGGCAAGCGAATACCAAATTAGTATTCCTGATGAAAATGGAAATTTACAAGCACAAGAATGGAAAACAATTCCTGCAAATGCCAAACCTATTCCGCTTTTATACAGCGGCTTAGATAAGAACGCAATTGTAGAAGGAACACAGCAATTAAAACTACAACTACGAGCACCTCACGAAGGAGGTTTTGCCGAATCGAGTATAATAAGCGTGCCTTTTAGTGCCGATGGGAAAAGGGCAGGGGCTGGCTTATGGACTTATATTTTAATGCTGACGGCAATGGTTGGTTTTTGGGCCACTATGTCGTTAAGTATTGCCGATATTACCCGTTATGCTGCTACCCAAAAAGCGCAAGTCGCTGGCCAGTTTATTGGTTTGCCAGGCACCATGATACTCTTTTCTTTTGTAGGAATTTTTGTAACCTGCGCCTCCATCATTAACTTTCAAGATATATTGATAGGGGAAGATGCACCTTGGGACCCTGTATCTTTATTGGCTAAATTTCAAAGTCCCGTGGTGGTGGTTATAGCGCAGGTTTTTATGATAATTGCTACGCTGAGTACCAATATTGCGGCTAATGTAATTGCGCCTGCCAATGCTTTTTCTAACCTATTTCCTAAGCAATTGAGTTTTAGGGGTGGTGGTATTGTAACAGGTTTATTGGGTATTGCTATTTGCCCGTGGTGGCTCATTAACAGCATCATCGGCATCCTTATTTTTATTAGTGGTTTACTAGGCCCTGTACTCGCCATTTTGCTATGCGATTACTACGTAATTAGAAACAAAAATTTAGCCTTAGCAGAGTTGTATAAAACCGACGGGAAATATGCTTATGGAGGTTCTGGATTTAATATAGCAGCGTTAATTGCACTAGCAGCAGGTGTTGCAACGGCCATAATTGGTTACTTTGTTCCTTCGTTAAGTTTCTTGTACAGCTTATCGTGGTTTACAGGTTTTGGGGTAGCCTTTGTTGTATACTATGTATTAATGAGAGGCAAAGGGGAATAGTTGTAGTATTTAGCCTACAAGGTTTAGCATTGTTTAAATAAATTACGAGTAAACAGTAAGTATCAATGCTTGATTTAGATAAATAATTACTTTTCTAGCACTAAAAAAAGTTTTTGGAAATAGTTAGAATTACTTCTATAAAAATGGTAACGACATGATTGCTAACTTGTTATAGTTGATGAGTGGGGTTTTGGAAATAG
This sequence comes from Bacteroidota bacterium, assembly GCA_020630215.1. Classification (GTDB taxonomy): domain Bacteria; phylum Bacteroidota; class Bacteroidia; order Chitinophagales; family UBA2359; genus JAHDBT01. The sequence continues at coordinate 8,588 of JAHDBT010000121.1, read as the reverse complement.
TATTTCGCCATTTTTTTGTTTTATTTTTTTTACTAATTAGCCTGATATTTGCACTTTAAGAAGTGATTTTGAATGAATAGTATATTTTGTGGAATTTTTGATCTATGCCGTCGCTAACTTAATTGTGTAGTGGCGGCTTTTTTCAATCATTCCCTGTAAACATAAAATTTTCCTACTGTAAGTAATTCCTCTTCCTCATCCATTAGTTTATAATAATAAAGGCCATCAGGAAAAGTTTGGGGTGTTAAATTTAAGGTAAATGGATTGCTAATTGGTGCATCATAAATATTGGTAAGTTGGTTATTGCTAATATGCAACTGCATACTTGTGTAAGTTTTAGAACCCGTAAATTGTATGCTTTTATTAACAAAAGAGCCAAGTGGGTTTGGGCTTTCTATTTCGGTTGCTGAACTTCTTGTTTTTTGTGCAATAATTGTTTCATATCCTCTAATAGGTTGACAGTTTTTTTTTGCTAAGAAATCTAAAAGTGCTGTCGAGTTATTACCAAATTGTTCCGTCGAAATATGTTCAAGTCCTAAACGTTGCAATTGCAATTTTAAATGAATGATATTTTCTAGGTAGTTAGCAAGGTTGGGACTATGATTTTTTTCATAGTTTTCGAGCCATTTACTACAAGTTTCACAAGTTAGTAAATGATTTTCTATATGCCATTCATTTTGAGGTAACATTCCATTATGAAAATACAATTGTAATCGTTGCTCACTAGGACAAGGGGCGGGCGGAGTAAAAATATTTAAGGAATCAATATTCTGCATTATCTCTTATAGTTGATTAATAAAAAAAAGGTTACTGCTAAATAGTAGTAGAAGGTAGATTGTACGCTGCGCTTTTGGTAGAAAGACGGCTTCGATTTCGCTATTTGCTCGGTAGTTTTTTAGTCTTTGTTAATCCATTAATACAAAATGAGCGTAGCGAGTAGTCTTTCTACATTATACTAAAGTACTTTCTACTCGTTGCTGAATAGTAACAAAAAAAGAGCATTTTGGGAAAAGTAAGTTCAAGTATATCTAACTAGTAAATCACTAAATGTGTTGTGGAAAATGCCTTGCTTTGCTTAAAAATTATTACATTGTAGCAATGTTATTGCTCATTAAATGATGTTCTTAGTGAAAAGAATAATCATAATGGCGGGATTTATTTTGTCGCTTTCACTTATTTGGTATTCTTAAAAAATAAGATGGCTTGAGTAATAATCTTGCAACTCCTAAGCGGACATAGCCAATAACCATAAGGTTAAAAGCTATCAGTTATGGGTTAAAGGCAGTACTTGTTTTTTTACCTATCGTCATCAGCACGAAACCTTAAACCATGTACACTAATAAGACGTAATATAAGGAATTAATCCACAGTGCATCTAGTTTTTTTTTTACTTTCGCTTAAATATATTAAATTTTCATGTTTATTTATTTGTTTAATAACACTTAATGCTAAAAATGTATTTTGATGCAACTGTTCTACAGTTGCTTTAAACAAGACCTAAAATTAAATACACCTGCTCTCTTAAAAAACAATGATATATGGATATTATAAAGGCCGATGCTTATGTTACAAATGCGGAAGAACTATTAATTAAAAATCAGTTTAAACAATCTAACCTGATTTATGAAAAGGCAGTTCCTATATATGAGGGCTTGCAAGAGTGGGAAAAATTAATAACGGTTTATAACGAAATGGGGCATAATTATTTATCTATTGCTCAGTATAAAGCTGCGGAAACAATACAAGAAAAGGCCTTGCAGGTAGCCGAAAAGCAGCAGATTAAAAATGAAAGATTGTGGGCAAATATTTATAATAACTTGGCTATTAGTAAGGGCAAACAAGGAGATGCTAAAACGCATTTAGTTCTACAAAAAAAAGCACTGGCTATTTTGGAATCATATGGGGAAACAAGTTCAAACGAGTTAAGTATTATGTATCACAATATCGGAAATGCAATTTACCCGTATGGCGATTTAAACGAAGCACTAGCCTATGTTAAAAAGGGAATTGAATTGCAGATAATTGCCAATGGAAAAACGTCGCGTGCTTTAGTTAGAATGTATAATTTTGCAGGGATTATTTATGAAACTAAAAAAGACAGAGAACAGGCCTATCAATATTTTGGCAAAGCTTTGGCAATTTGTTTAAACACAAAAAATACATCGAAGGTAAACCTAGCAAGGTGTTACAATAATATTGGAAATAATAGAATGGAGGTAGGCGCCTATGAAACTGCAAAAACTTATTTGGAAGATGCGATTAATTTATGGTTAAAAGAGGATGGAATAGGAGAGTATAATGGTTTTACTGGACAAACCTATAACAATTTGGCTGTTTGCTACGGACGACTAAAGCAGTTTGATAAATTAATAGCAATTAGTTCCAAAAGTTTAAAAATACGGGAAGATGTATTTGGGAAATCACATCCCAAAACATTTTTAGGAATTGCTAATTTAGGAAACGCTTATGCCAAAAAAGGAGCCCATGAAATAGCCTTAACTTATTATGAAAAATCTTTAGTAGGAAGAGAAAAACTACTGGGTAAAACACATATTACTACCTTAAGAAATTACGTGCAAATAGCTAAAGCTTTTTTTAAACTGCAAAGAGAAACCGAAGGGTTTTTATATTATAAAAAGGTGCTTGACGTTTTATTTCCTGATTGCGAAAACAAGCCTATTTTTGAGAAAATAAATTTAGAAATAACACCCGACTCAACAGTGTTACTTGATACTTTGGCAGGAATGGGCAAAGCTTACTTATTAACAGATAAGAGAAATAATAGACAAGTAAATTTAGAAAACGCATTGCGTTATTTAGATAGTGCATTGCAGATTTTTAGACATATATGGCATACTTATTTTTTCGAGAATTCTAAGTTGTCTTATAATAAAGATGGAATTGTTATTTTTCAACAAGCAATTAAAGCGGCTGTTTTATTGTATCAAATTACTGGTGAACAGGTTTACCAAGAAAAAGCTTTTTTTTATTCCGAAAACTGTAAATCCTTACTTTTATATAGTGCTTGTAAAGATATTAGCGATAAGCAAATTGCAGGTATTGATGCGGATAACGTAGGGAAGGAGTTGCGGTTAAAAAAACAATTATTAGCCACAGAAAAACAACTTCAAAAAGCGGAAGAGGAAAAAGGAAATCTAGCTGCTATTAAGGATTGGCAAGCGGCTTATTTTGATGCGGCTACTACCTATAAAAAATTTGTGGAAGGATTGTATAAAGCCTATCCAAAATACAGCGAGTTAAAATACCAAATTGCGCCAATAAGCAGCCAAGAGTTAATTAAAAAAATAGCCCCTCAACAAGCAATGGTAGAATATTTATTTGCAGAAAATTATTTAGCTACTTTTGTGATTACTGCTAGTGGAATTCAAGTATTTTACCAAGCTGAAACAAGTAATTTGCTCGCCAAAATTAAACGATTTATTCGGGCATTTAAGCAAGTTAACTATTTCGATTACCTAAGCCTAGCACATGAGCTTTATCAAGTATTAATAGCTCCCATTAAAAAATCATTGGCCAATATAGAAACGCTCATAATTATTCCCGAAAATGAATTACTGTACATTCCTTTTGAAGCCTTAATTGCGAACGCTGTAAAAGAAGCAACTTTTGGAGATATTGACTTCTCTGAAATGTCTTTCTTGTTAAAGGATTATAAAATTAAGTATCACTATTCTGCTACCCTGTGGGCAAATGCAAAAACTAATAAAAATAAGGCCTTAGCCGCTAATTACAAAAAACATTTTTTAGGTATTAGCCCTAGTTATAAGGAGTATACCGCTGCTGTAAATACAAAAGACCTCGTAATACCCAAACTAAAAGAACTACCTCATAGCACCTTCGAGGTAACAACTGTTGCAAAACTATTTAAGCAAGCCAATCAATCAACAAAGGTAGTGCTAAACGAAGCCGCAACAAATCATTACTTTGAAAAACTAACAGGACAGTACGCTTGTGTACTATTTGCAGGACATGCTATAAAAAATGCCCACGTACCTACCTTATCGGCATTAGCATTTAACCCTAGTATAGCGCAGCAGGAAGTAATAAGCGATGGTTTGCTAACCGCTACTAGTATATATACCCTGCAATTTAAAACCGATTTATTAGTGCTGAGTGCCTGTGAAAGTGGAAAAGGAATAATCGCAAAAGGAGAGGGAGCAATAGGACTGAATAGAGGATTTTTATACAGATGTACCAATAATGTGGTATTTACCTTATTTAAGGTATACGATAAACAGTCTTCCGAGTTAGTACAGCTATTTTTTGAAGAGTTATTAGCTGGAAAAACTTATGAAGCAGCACTACAGGCTGCTAAACTAAAATACCTGAAAAAGTTTCCTTTCGATTTTCCCTTAGTTTGGGCAAGCTATATATTAATTGGTGTTTAAATTTGTAATTTATATAAGTAAAACTTACCTATTTTTAATAAGGTATTGCTATTAATAAGTTTGTAATAATACAAGCCATTGTCAAACTTTTCCTTGTCAAAAATTAATAAATGATTATTGTGAATTTTTCTTTTTAGTATTGGATTAGTCGCATTGTCTTCAATAATCAGATTGATGTTTTCTAGCTGCCCTTGCCATTCAAACGATATGCCCTTGTCAAAAACACTATCTAGTTTGGGTTTTTTTAATTTAAATTGGCTATTAGACATTGCCGTATCATTTATAATGATTTCGTAAGTAGCAAAAGGTTGGCATTTATCTAGGGCTATAAAGCTATTGGTTAATTGGTGCAACTCTAAGGAATTACATAAGTTTTGGGCGATTCTTTTTTTAAATTGCAGGTACATGTTTTTCTGTAAATGACTAGTTTGAGGAATTGATAGGTTATTTAGTTTAGTGCGGCATTTTTCGCAACCTAATAAATGATTTTCTATTTTCCAAGCATCAATACTAGGAAGTAAGTTTTGTTTATATAGTCTCAACTCTATATTAGTTGAACATATAGTCTTACTATTAGTATATGTTATTATTTCTTTCATGTTGGTTCGAGGTTGGTGCGTGATATAAGTTGTATTCTAAACTAATTTAGAATAGAATAATGAGTGACTTTTGTATTTGGTAACGCATAAATAATAAGTGAAAATTTATGCTTGAGCTTTAGCCTAAACATTAATGAGTTTGCCTACAAGTTTCTATTATTTTAGTGCGAAGTAATTTTGTTAAATTCCTACGGCTATTTTGTAAAAGGCTCACTACTTTTCTACGACTAAATCCTGTTTCAATAACGATGCTTTTATAGGGTAAATGCTTAATGTAAAACAACGTAGCACATATACGAATATCCTCTGAACTCAGTTGTGCAATAGCATCTTTAAATAACACATCTAAATCAATTTTTAAGTAAGCTAGTACCATGTCTATGGTGTAGTTCCCGTTAAATAAATCTTCGCACTGCGTAAAATTTAAATCAGGAATGCTATCCAAATTGTTTAGGCTTGTAGCATAAGTTGTTTTAAATACTTGCTCTCGTTTTAATTTGGCAATTAAATCTAAAGCAGTATTTTTTAAGATAACAGCTAACCAAGAATTAAAATTATTGATTTTGCCATTACACATGTTGAAAAAAACCTTAACAAATACATTGCTATGTACTTCGCTTGCATAAACTTCTGCTAAGGGATAACCTTTAAACATTTGTAATGCTTGCCAATACACAATATCCGTATTTTTATGAAACAAAGCATTAAAATACAAAATATTTTCTGTTTCACAGTACAGCTTGACCAACTCATTGTTGGAAAACTTTGATAAATCGGACATGGGTATACTTTTAATAATTGGATTAGAACTACATGAATTGATTGCTTAGTACAATATGCAAGTTTATCGTTTGCTGTTATTATACTTAACAGTAGTGGAATAGTAAAAAGTAAATAGTATACATATACTATTAAAAATGCTGGTTTAGTTCAATAGGGCTGGAAAAAATAGTAATGATAGGAGGTGTTTATATTTATATATCCTCCCTTTAATTGCGAAAAATTAGGGGGAAAGGGAAAAACATTAAACATTATGATAACAAATTTACTCTTTTTTGAAAAGAAAAAAACTATTTCGATAAAAAAAATAAAAAAATAAAATAAAAAGTGTGGATTTTTAGGAAAAGCATCGTCTCTATAGTGCTAGTTTATCAATGTTTTTTAAAAGGATGGCTGTCCCTTTTATACAACATGTAACTAATGTTAAATAAAAATAAATTTATATACCTACGTAAATTTAATATTGTGTTCTGATAAGTACGCTTGCCCCATAACAAAAGTTATGGGGTTTTACTTTTTTAGGAGTAAATAGTTCTTACTCGCTATTGCAATTTTAAATTGATTTGATAAATCACCAATTAGTGAAGGCAGCCGAAATGTGCCGTATTAAAGGAGGAAGCTTTAGGCTAATGAAGATAGAGGCGAGGGGAAATGTGTTTTTTCTAATGAATAATAGAACGGAAGTCTATCTGTGAATTATATATTAGCTAATAGTATTAAATGGGTGGGTACTATGAAATTTGGTATTTACTTTTCTTCCTCTCCTTTTTTCTTGTTTTTGGGTAAACCGGGTTTATTAGGGTAAAAATTAAGTGCCTCATTAGGGGGCGCAGCAGATTTGGGAATAATACTTAATTTTTTAGCAATCTTAAAATGAAAAGTTGTGCCTTCATTTAGTGCAGAACTTACTGTAATATTACCGCCATGCAATTCGATAATTTTTTTACAAGTAGCTAAACCTATACCCGTACCTTCAAATTTTTCTCGCATATTAATGCGTTGAAAAAGGGTAAATATTTTGTCCTGATTTTCTGGCGCAATGCCAATGCCATTGTCTTTAATAATAAAATAGTGGTATTTTTTTTCTTCTTTATAGCCAATACAAATGTCTGGGTTGGCAGTACCTCTAAATTTTAAGGCATTACCAATTAGGTTTTGAAACAATTGAATCATCTGAAAGCTATTAGCCGTAATAGTTGGTAATTGAGGAATATGAATGGAAGCATTGTTTTCTTTTATTTGCTGCTGTAGATTGTTCATCACAATTTCTAAAACGCCAGCTAAATCAATAGACGAGAAATTAATTCCCTGTACACCAACCTTAGAATAAGCAAGGAGTTCGTCAATAAATTTGGTCATTCTATTAATGGTAAGATTGGTAAAATCTATCCATTCATTTGCTTCTGCATTGTCTGCTGCAATGTGGTGTTTTTTTAATAAGCTAATATACTGCCCCACCGTTTTTAATGGCGATTTTAAATCGTGCGAAACCACATAACCAAACTTTTCTAGTTCTTGTTCTCGATCTTTACGTTCGGTAATATCACTAAAAGCAGCAATAACAAATTCTATTTCGCCCTGCTGATTAAAAATAGGATTGGCAACGAGTTCTATCGGAATAGTCTGAAATCCTACTTTTAATATCGCATCTTCTATGCGTACATTTTTTTCTCCTTTAAAAGCTTTGTTTAATGGATTGGCATTTTTAGGATAACAAGAGCCACTACTTGCCTTAAAAAGTTCGAGTTTTAAAGGGGGGGGAGTTGCTTTTATTGCCATTGTTTTTTCTGTATCGTTGTGGTTGCTAGGGCTAACACTAGGAGCAGGTTGCAGTAAAATATTTTTAGCATGTTGATTTACATAAAATACTTCTTTATCACTAGCAAGAATATAAACACCAACAGGAAGCGTTTCCATAAATTGATGGAGCCGTTCTTCGCTTTCTTGCAATTCTTTCTTAGTTACAACCGAATCTTCCAATTCTTCGGTAAGCATATTTAGCCCACAGGCTACTGCATCGTAGGTAGGATTGTTTTTATTAGATATTGCCTTTTTTGAAAAATCAAGATTAGCAATACTCATAATAACCTCTACAAAGTTATCCATAAGTTCATCATTAATAGACTGTTCCATATATGGGTAGTGTTTAAGTAGGATGTGGGAGAAGCATCATACATTGATTAAATTAATTCTTCTCTTGCTTGGTGAGGTGCTTATTTGTTAGGGAGGATAATAATAATATTTAATTGGGGGGGCTAATATTCTATTTTTTTAGCGCAATAATCGCACCAAATCTATGATTTATTACTAAAGTGTTCTTTTAAAATTGTTTTTTAACATATTATAATTCTCGTAACAATTAAGTGCTATTCACTAAGTTTATTTTTGAGTTATTTGTTTCTTTAATTAATCCTAATCAGCATCTACTCACCATTACGCTTTTAAATCGGAGCTAATAGTTCACTGGTCATTGAGCGTATCAAAAGCAACTCGACACTATTAACTTGATAGGGTAATGTTGGATAGTGACCCTAATCATAAAAAAAGCACCAATTAAAAATTTCTCATCTTTAATTGGTGCTGTAACTTAGTGGTTTGTCAAGTTAATAGTGTTAAGTTGCTTTTGAGTGAGTTTTGTTTCTTAGCAAGGCGCAAAACGCAGGCCTAGCCTAAGCTACGGCGAGTATTTGCAACGCCGCTAGGGAGCAAAAATCGCCAAAACAACTAACATAATTGACTTGACAGACCACTTAGTGAATGAGAAAAAATAACCTCCACCAATTTAATTTATTCTATTTCC
>JAHDBT010000120.1 GCA_020630215.1 Bacteroidota bacterium | reverse complement strand
TCAAAACTTACAATAGAGTGTACCGAAAGTACTAATGGTGTTGCTAAACCTGCTAGTACTAAACTTAGCGATTCAAAACGTTGCCATTGTTTAGCGGTTCCTCTCCATCCAAAGCTCATACGGGAGTAAATCCAACGGCGTAAGCCTTTAGAACGGTCACGTAAAGTAGCAATATCTGGTAATAAACCGGTGTACCAGAAAAGCAAGGATACGGTAAAATAAGTACTAATTGCAAATACGTCCCATAGTAGCGGCGAGTTAAAGTTTACCCATAACATCCCCCTAGTATTAGGGTAGGGGAAAATGAAGAAGGCTAACCAGATACGTCCCATGTGGATACCGGGGTAAATAGCGGCACAAATTACCGCAAAAATCGTCATCGCCTCTGCTGCACGGTTTACCCCCGTCCGCCATTTTTGCCTAAACAGTAATAAAATCGCTGAGATAAGCGTACCAGCGTGACCAATACCTACCCACCATACGAAGTTGGTAATATCCCAAGCCCATCCTACGGTTTTGTTTAGTCCCCATACACCAATCCCTTTCCAGATAGTGTAAAGGATCAGTAAAATACCAATGGTTGCTACAACCCCACTAATGGCGGTTGCAATCATCCATGCTACTGGAATTTTACCCTCATTGTTCACGCATATATCTTCCGTGATGTCGTGATACGATTTATTTCCCGTTATTAATGGTTCCCGTATCGGCGAAGCGTATTGCATAACTTATATTTTTCAGAATGAATTCTCTTTTTTTTTTTAGTGGTCAGTGAACAGTAGTCAGTAGTCAGACCGTTCGCTGCGCTCTCTGTCAGATCGCTGCGCTGTCAGTTTCCTGCTGACGAATTAATGTTCGCTTACGCTCACTTTTTTTTTAGTGGTCAGTGGTCAGACCGTTCGCTGCGCTCTCTGTCAGATCGCTGCGCTGTCAGTTTTATGCTGACGAATTAGTGTTCGCTGACGCTCACTTTTTTTTAGTGGTCAGTTTTTATGCTGACGATTTATAGTGTTCGCTTGCGCTCACTTTTTTTAGTGACCTTTACCGTGGTCGTCATGTCCTTTGCCATGATTATCATGACCTTTTCCATGTCCGTGGTCGTCATGACCGCCGTGGCCGTGGCCTTTTTCGCTTAGGTATTCGTGTCCTTCGTTGTAAGCCAACCAAGTATCACGGTTACGAATGTTGGTCATATATGATACTGATGGTACTACGTGAATTTCTTCTAGTAGGTGATAGCTACGTTCGTTGGCCATCATTTTACTTACTTCACTGTTCTTATCGTTCATATCGCCAAATACCAATGCATTAGCAGGACATGATTGTTGACAAGCGGTTTTGATTTCGCCATCTTTTAATGGACGACCATCTTTTTTAGCTTCTAATTTACCTGCTTGTAAGCGTTGTACACAGAAACTACATTTTTCCATTACCCCACGAGAACGTACCGTTACATCTGGGTTTAATACCATACGAGTAAGGTCTTCCATTACTACGTACTCATCATTATCAAAAATGGTGTTTTTGTAGAAACTATCTGCTCCTTGGTAATCGAACCAGTTAAAACGACGCACTTTAAATGGACAGTTGTTGGCACAGTAACGAGTACCGATACAACGGTTGTAAGCCATTTGGTTTAATCCTTCGCTGCTGTGACTGGTTGCGGCTACTGGACAAACATTCTCGCAAGGAGCGTTATCACAGTGTTGGCACATCATCGGCATAAAGGTAACATCTGGGTGTTCCATTTGATCCCAGTAAGCAGGGTCTAATGGGTCGCCATTTGCATCTTTAGAAGTTAATGCAGAATAGTAACGGTCAACACGCATCCAATGCATTTCGTGTGCACGGGCTACCTCGTGTTTACCAACTATTGGTACATTATTTTCTATATTACAAGCTACTACACAAGCCCCACAACCTATACAAGAGTTTAGGTCAACGGCTAATCCCCAATGATGACCTTGTTTGGTTGCTTTTGCGTGATCACCATAGTCGTCATCTGGTCCGTAAAGTGTAAAGTGTAAATGGTCTTTATCGTTTTCAAAGGCTTGGGTAACTTGGTTACCTCGCCAGTGATTCTTTTTGTATTTGTCTAAAGCAGCTTCCCGTACTAATAATTCTTTACGACGGTAGTTTTTATCGCCAAGACCACCATCATCCACATTGTTGTGGGTTTGTGTACAAGCTACTTCGTATTGTGCGGCTGCACGTACTCTTTTTACATCTAAGCCGTTGGTAACGGTGTAATTAAAAGTTCCAGTTTTAGGGTCAACCTTTACAAAAGGGAACATGTTAACACCTGTATTGCAATGCTCGTTACCCGTGTTCGTACGGCCATATCCTAATGCAATAGAGAAAGTACCATGTAGTTGCCCTGGTTGGTATATCATAGGAAGTTGTACCGTTGTTGTACCGTCGGTTACTTCTAGGATGTCGTATTCGTTCCAACCTTTTTCCTTCGCATATTTTGGAGAAACGTGGATTACATTGTCCCAACAAATTTTAGAAATCGGTTCGGGTGTTTCTTGCAAAAATGGATTAATGGCATAACGACCATCGCCCATTAGCACGTTTTCGTAAATGGCTAATTCCTGAATGCCGCCTTTACTAGCTGCTTGTATTGCACTAATGGCTCCGCTTACATTACCGCCACCGCTTAATGCGCTGCTGTTATTTGTTTCTTGTGTTGCTGCAGGTTCTTCTGCGTGTCCTTCCTCCTGCCCGTGTGCACCATCGTGTGCATGGTCATGATCGCCTTCTGCATGACTTGCGGCTTCTTTTGTTGCTTCTTCGTGAGCAGCAGCATTGTGTACCACAGGTTTTGCACTCGTGCTTGCAACACCGTACATGCTCATTACTTCACTTACGGCCGATTTATTACCGCCAACTTCAAATACGCCATCGTGTAAAACGGTATCCCAAAAAGCTTTGAAGCTACCTTTTCCACCTTGTGTGTAAATACTTTGTTGCCAGTTCTTTTTAATAAAATCGTAGTAAGTCGTATTGTTTCCTGCCCATTTTAACAAACTTTCTTGTCCAGAGCGAGTATTAAATAAAGGCGCAATGGTTGGTTGGCTTAAACTGTAGCATCCTTTTTTAGGTTCAGCATCGTTCCACGACTCTAGGTAGTGGTTATCAGGGCATAAATATTTTACGCCTGCCGCTGATGTTTCGTCTTTATGGCTATTGAAAGAAATGCTCAATCCAACCTTTCCTAAAGCACTTTTAAATTTATCAGCATCAGGATAGTTATACGCAGGATTTACGCCCCAAAGAATAACTGCTCCTACTCTACCGCTGTTCATATCGTTTACCAAATCGTTCATTGCTTTATCATCGCCTTGATGAACGTTGTAAGGTTTGTTCATATCAATAGTACTGCCGTAGCTGCCTAACATTTGGTTAATAGCGTTTACTACTTCCTGTACATTGGGGTCGTTAGAACCACAAACAACTAATGCTTTGCCATTGCTTTTCTTTAAAGCGGTAGCTGCATCTTTAATTCCTTGTTTTACTTTCGGATCGGCAATTTTACTAGCCGTACCACTTTTTAAAGCATTGTATAAATCAACCGCTGCTTGCCCTATTTGCGAAGGCTTGATGCTGAAACGGTGATCGGCTTTACTACCTGCTAAAGTTACTCTCGATTCAAATTGAAAATGTTTGGACATTTTCGGTTTCTTTGGATCAACTTTACGGTTTTTGATGTATTGCTTGGTAAATTCGGTAGGAGAAATCCAAGTTCCTAGGAAATCACAGTCGATGCCTACAATGGTATCTGCTTTGCTGAAATCGTAAGAAGGGATGGCTTTTTTACCATGCGAACGTTGGTTAGCGATAAGCATTCCTGCATTAGAAATGGCTTCGTAAACCACATGTTTAGTATTAGCGTAGCGTCCTTTAAAAGCGTCGATGGCTTTTTTGGTAGATGGACTGATGATAGAACCTGTAAGCAGCGCAATTGTACCACTAGCCGAGCCTAATTTGCGGCTAATTTCGGCATCAATTTTTGCCCAATCGGTAGGCGTATCGCCACTGTAAGGAGCTTTTAAACGGTTGCCATCATATAAGCTTACCACAGATGCCTGCGCTCGTGCGCTTGTTCCACCTTGTGTAATGCCCGATAAATCGTTCCCTTCAATTTTGATAGGGCGACCTTCGCGTGTTTTTACTAACACACTACAGTAATCGCTGCCATCAACAAAAGAAGAGGCGTAAAAGGTAGGCATACCTGGTAAAATTTCCTCTGGTTTGTTTACGTAAGGAATTGCCTTTTTGATAGGAATTTCGCAACTAGCAGCAATAGTAGCTGCCCCTACGCTAAAGCCTAGCATTTTAAGGAAATCTCTTCTGGTAGCTTGCTTTTCGGAAACTACATTTTTCACTTCATTGACGATAGGTAACTCGCTACCAAATTCATTTTGTTTATTCTGAATGAATTCAGGTGTTTCGAGTAACTCATCAAAGCCTTTCCAAAATTTTTTCTGCTCCATCTGTTTGCTTATATATGGTTTGTTGATTCTTAAATTAATTGGTTGATTTGGGTTTCAAGTTTTGCAACTTTTTGTTTAAAGCTACTACTTAGTTTGTAATAAACGGACTGAAGTCCGTTCTACTAGTAGTGGCACTTTTGACATTCTAAACCACCAATATCTTCAACAGTTACTTTGTTTATTTTATCGTTTTTCAGGTCTTTATGGAATTCTTCGTATACATTGTAGTAGTCGTTGCCTTTAAAGTTAACTTCTGTTTGGCGGTGACAGTTAATACACCATCCCATTCCTAGGGAAGAATGTTGTTCTACGACTTCCATTTCCTGAATTTCGCCATGACAAGTTTGGCACTCTACTCCACCAGCGTTAACGTGCTGTGCGTGACTAAAGTAAACGTGATCTGGCAAGTTGTGGATACGTATCCACTCTATTGGTTTTTCTACGTAATTTTCTTTGTATTTTTGGTTCTCCGCATCCCATCCAACGGCATCATAAATTTTCGCAATTTCGGCAGTACCATATTTAGGACCTTCTGATACTGCTTTGTGGCAATTCATACACACATTAGCAGAAGGGATGACCGCCGACTTGCCTTTACCTGCACCAGAGTGACAGTACTGACATTCGATTTCGTGTACGCCCGCATGTAATTGGTGAGAGAATTTGATAGGCTGTTTAGGTTGATAGCCTTTTTGACGACCGAGTGCTGTAGCACTACCAACGGTATAATATCCGAGAACAATGAGGGCAAGAATAGAGAGTAATGCGCCCATTTTTTTATTGAAGAAACGTTTTTCGAGTGGTGCAGTTTCTGGTACTAAAATACCCATTTTTTCTTTCACCATACGTCCAAGCTCGCCTGTTAAGCGATTCATAGCGAAAAAGATGAAAAATAGGATTGCGGTAATAATGCCTAAGAAGATAAGCATGGATTGAGAAGTTCCTCCTCCACTGCCATCAGCAGTATCTGCTACGACAGGCGTACAAGGCGTATCGGTTTCTGTTTGGATATACCCTAAAACAAGGTCGATGTCGGCATTGCTTAGATTTTGAGCTGGCATTATCGAGCCATTGTACTCATTAAACACCTTTATTGCGTCGGGGTCGCCTTCTTTTACTAAAGCCTGCGAATTTTTAATCCACTTGTATAACCATTCGCTGCTGTACTTATCGTACACCCCTGCAAGGGCAGGTCCCGTCATTTTTTTATTGATGGCATGGCAACTTGCACATTGCGCCATGAAAATAGTCTTTCCTTTTTGGTAAGGTTCACTATCACATTGAGCAAAACTGCTTTGTGGCATTGCCAAGAATACCAATAAAAATGCTAAAATAGCTGTTTTCGAATTTCGAAGTATCAAACTTAGGTTCATGCTATAACGATTAAAGGACGGACTTTTTTTTGTAGGAGCTAAAGAGGAACTAACAAAGCAATATTACTTAATGTTAATTGCTTGTTTTAGTAGTGCCATTTTAAGCTCAACAAATACGAGTCGTTTCCAAAGTATTTGTAGCTTACTTTTTTCAAGGCCGCAAATTTAGAGATTTATGTTGTAAATGAATAAGATTTTGAAGAAATTTTCGTTATTTAGAAATTTTCTAAATAAAATTCGTAAAAGCTTTGTTATCAGCTTGTTAGGCAACAAAAATGCCTTACACACCCAATATTCATTTTAATAAACCGTCATTTTATGGCCATTTAGCCAAAATCTATGCATGATTTTTATAAACAAGCTCGACCTTTACGGTGTTAAACCTGATTGGCTAAATTGAAAAATTGTTGTTTTCCCTAGAATAAATTCTAGGGCTACTTGTCGGTCATCCCTACGGGATTGCTTAGTAGATTTGCTGTTATTTTTTTAAGAATCGACTTTACAACACTCAGTCAATTATCCCTATAAAGTTTTAATTGACCTGCTTAATTTGTAACTGTGTAAAGTTTTGCAAGTAATCCTTCTAATTTACTTATCAATCTTCTTAAAAAGAAAATTAATATGGTTGCAAATTACAGCAAGTTTACCTTTATAACAAGTTTTTCGGCACAAAGTTATTGAAAGTTCACAATTTTCAGAAATAATTGAAAGTTTATTTTTAATGTTTCTTAACAATCTTGTATTTTGTGGGCAAATAGCAAATTATTTTTGGAAAAACTCCTCCATTACTTTACAACAAACTAATATTATATGAGTGGCTACTTAGCACGTTTTAAAGAAAAATACCAGATTACCAATAATTGGTCAGTACTGTTAATTATTATTGCGTTCGCAATTACGGGTTCTAGTTCGGTGGTGGTATCGAATTATGTGATTAATGTTTTGGCTTCCATTATTCCGCTAAATGGCTGGTTGTTGTTTTTGATGAAGATTTTAATCACGACCCCTATATATATGGTACTGCTAATTATTATTGGCAGTTTATTGGGACAGTATACTTTTTTCTCTCTTTTTTTGAAGCATATGGTGGAGCGGATTATGGGCTTGTTTGGGAGGAAGAAGGCGTAGTAAATGAAAAAAGCACATTAAACTCTATTTAATGTGCTTTTTAGTTTTTGGATTGTTGCGATGGGCAAATATCAAATCCATCCATTAGTCCTTAACACAACGACAGGACCGACCTCCAAACTTGCCGTAGCTGTAACGGTAGGTTTGTGAAAAATTGCTGAGGAGGTCACGAGCCCAAGCGAGACACCCTGAACTCTCTGATGAACTCCAAAAAAGACTGTCATGACCTCTGAAAAAGAACCTACCACTGAGGGAACGGTAACCGCCTACCAAAGCGTTAAAATTAGAAGTTCCACAATTTATACCTCCATGACAATACCATAAATTTTTTAACTGGTCGCCTTGGTCAGTACCTCGCCACTTAGTACTGTCTGCTGCTGCTTGGCTCATGCCTAAAGCCATTTCTAGCTGTTTCCATTCATCATCGGTAGGTACATGCCAACCTGGTGGGCATATTCCTTGTGTGCCAGGCGTTGTGCTATAAGCCATCATTTCGTCCCATTGGTAGAAGCCGCCATAGGTTTCGCAATGGGTAGAGTCATTATCATAACAATATTTTTCTATAATGCCGTTGTTGCTTGAGTTGTGAGGATGTATATCTCCCTCACATATGTCGATAATTTCATCAAGGTCTAAACCTAAGTTATCGTGATGCGCTGAGTTTATCATCGTACCTATATTTAGATTTTTAGCCATCCAGCACATCCCTCCTATTTGTACCGTTGGGTAGCTTTGTCCGTCGCGCGGGTCTATTAAAATACTATCACATACCGTTTGGCAATAAATGCCTACAAAACCTTCGGGGCAATTGCAGATACCATTACTGCAAACACCTCCGTTTAAGCAAGTAATAATGTCGCACATATCCGTTTCGCAATAAATGCCCGTAAAACCTTCGGGGCAATCACAGTCTCCATTCACACAAGTGCCTCCGTTTAGGCAGGTAATCGTGTCACACATATCCGTTTCGCAATAAATGCCCGTAAAACCTTCGGGGCAATCACAGTCTCCGTTCACACAAATGCCTCCGTTTAGACAAGTAATAATGTCGCATATATCTGTTTCGCAATTATCGCCTATAAATTCTTCTGGGCAATCACATACTCCATCTATACAAATACCGCCATTTTCGCAAGTAATACCAGCACAAGGGTCTTCTTTGCAATAGGAAAACACAAGTGCTATGAGGGTTAGTAATAAGTAAATTTTAAATTTCATTTTGAGAGGCGATTTTGATAAGTTCTTTTAAAAATAATCATTTCATTAGTCCTGAACACAATGACACGACAGACTTCCAAATTTATAGTAGTAGTCACGACTTACCTTACGAGAATAGTTGCTAATGGTGCGAATCCAAGTATAACACTCCGAATTTTCAAGTGGACTTTCAGCCGAGTCATCAGAAGAACTCCATAAGGCACCTTTCCAACCATTGCCATAGAAGTGCCCAGCATAGTAAGAATAGCCACCAAACAAAACGTTGAAATTAGCAGTTCCACAATTCGTGTATCCAGAAACAGAACAATCTCCCTCTGGTTTTAACTGGTCTCCATGATTAACACCACGAAATCCTACATTACCTATTTCGTTTTGGCTCATGCCCAAAGCCAATTCCAATAGGGTCCATTCTTCATTGGTAGGAATATGCCAACCTGAAGGACATTGGGGGAATTACTAATCATTTTATAATATAGAAACGAAAAAAATAACTTACTAGCAGCCCAGCCAAAATGTATTGTACCAAGTACAAGCAAAAAAAACCCTCCTACTGTAAAATACAGTAAGAGGATTATGATTTTGTGCTTATTTTATGGTTTGTGTTTGTGGACTATCCTCCGTCGTCACCCCAGCTTTCGCCGTTGCTATTGCCATTGCCGTTGTTGTTGCCATTGTTATTTCCTCCATTAGGAGTTGGGTTTGGCGTTGGACCTGGGTCAGGAGTTGGATTAGGTGTTGGTTTAGTAGTAGGTCGAGTGTTAGTACCTTTGTTAGGTTTAGTAGTAGGTCGGGTAGTTGTGCTTGTATTAGAGTGTGGTTTGTCTCCTTTATGCTGACTGTTTCTTACGGTTCCTTTTCTAGGGGTTGTACCTTGACCTCCGCCATTGCCTTCTCCTTTAGATGCACCAGAGCCACTTCCATTGCCACCGCCTTTTCCGCCGCCGCCGCCAGAACCTAACATCCATCTTACAGAAACGCCTATTCCTAATTCTATTTTATTAGGGTGATTATTTAAGTTTAAGGCAGGTTTTAAATCAACAGAAACGTTAATAGGCATTTGCGAAACTTTATAGTTTAAGCCTGCAATTCCATCTACCCCTACAAAAAAAGCAGAGTTGCCGTTTGCTACCTCATTAAAATCAATATTGCCCGACATAATATCGTTGAGCAAAGTATAATCAGGGTCGGTACCTGCTTTACCCATATGTGCGCCTGCACCCACAAACCAAGAAAGGTCGCTTATATTAGGTACTGGTTGGTAAAATTCGTATAAGCCTGTTACTCTCCAATCTCTATTATTAATGGTAAGCATTCCTTCTATCTTATTGTACTTATTTAAGTCTTGTAGTAAGGTTAAGCCTAAACCAACACCGCTACCAGTTACTGCTTCGAGGCGTACCCCTGCTGATGTTGGTGATAAGTTACCACCTAGTAATTTACCAATTTCGTTGGCATTAATTCCTTGCATGCTAATGCCACCCATGTTTGTTTGAGCTTCTAAATTGCTGTAGAAGAATGTGCTGATTGCTAAAACGATTATAGGAAGTAATTTTTTCATATCCAATACTTTTTATTCGCTGTTAAATGCTTACGTATAAATAGATGCATTTACAAGAGCAAAGTTTAACATAGGTGAAAGAAAAAAACAAGTTTTTTGTTAAAAAACAAACAAGGAACACTTTTTTATAATATCTTCACACTAAATTTATTACCTTTTACAGAACAAATCATTAACTAATGGTAGGCATTAATTTGGTGAATTTGGAATAGCAACCTAAGCCTAACAAATTTATTAAGTAGTTAGTAGATTTGTTTTTTTAAGAAACCTGTACAAGATACGCAATAATTTTTTAATGCTACGTTTTACTATCACAACATTGGCATTAAGAAGCTAACAATTGGCTAAATTGTCATCTTTTGCTCATACTTTAGGAATTATTTGGTGAACTATTATTGTATTTCTACTTTTGTAGAGGTTCTGCTAACACAAACCATTTTACCCCTATAAAAAAACATACTGCTTACATCATTATTTATAAAAAATGCAACCTACTTTTTTTTTGTGCGTATAACAAACCAATTAACTAAGCTCCCTCACTTATTATTTCGTTGTTCCCCAACGATATGATTTTAACTCTAAACCAGCAAGGTCAATAGCTCTATCTATTACCGTAGCCGCCAATTCTTCAAAATTTTTTGGTTGGCTATAAAAGGAAGGTGACGCAGGGCAAATAATGCCTCCTGCAGCTGTAATTGTTTGCATATTTTTTAGATGAATAGTACTATATGGCGATTCTCTTACTAGTAAAATTAGTTTTCGTCGTTCTTTTAAAATTACATCTGCTGCTCTCGAAATTAGATCATTAGAAATGCCATGTGCTATGCGTGCCATTGTACCCATAGAACAAGGACATATAAACATAATGTTATATTGAGCAGAACCCGAAGCGAAAGGTGCAAAGAAATTATTTTTTTCGTAAAGTTTAAAATGATAGTCTTTGTACGCTTTGTTTTCTAGTTCATGTTCCCATACACTTTTAGCATTATCAGACATTACCAAACCAAGCTCATCAAACTGAGTTGTAATTTGTTGTAGTCTGTCTAGCAAAACTTTAGCATAAATAGAGCCGCTGGCTCCAGTAATTCCAACAATGATTTTATTATTCATGAGGATATTTTTTTAAAAAATTATTGAATCATATCTAACATTTTTGTGCGGAAAAATAAGTATCTTGCATTCTAGCTCAAAAAAAATCTGTTAAATCTATTATTTAAACACTCAAAAAGTTAAAAGGTTATGAGGAGACTTTTCCAACTATTATTTATCTTACTTTGCGTTACTACACTCTCCCTCACCTCTTCCATTTGTGAATCTAGTAATGGAGGTGGCGGCGAAACAACAAACTCTAAACATGAAAATACAGTACAATGGTTATCATTTGAGGAAGCAGTTAGAAGAAGTGCTACTAAACCTAAAATGATATTTGTTGACCTTTATACGCCTTGGTGTATTAAATGCAAGGAGATGGATAGAAAGACATTAACTCAGCCAGCAATTGCAAGTTATATTAATGCCAATTTTTATCCTGTAAAAATGGATGCAGAAATGCGTAAAAGAATTTTCTATAAAAACAATCAGTACATTTTCCGTCCTGATGAAGGGAAGTTTGGTGTACATGAAATGGCTATCTTTCTTACTCGTGGCGATTTAAGCTACCCTTCTGTTGTATTTTTTGATGCACAACAAAACAGTCCGCAACCTGTGCCTGGTTACCAAAACCCAGAAAGCATGGATTGCTTGCTAAAGTATTTTGGAGAAAAACATTATGAGCAAATTGACTGGCCGCTCTATGAAGAACTTTGCCAATCTAATATAAAAAATAATAAACAAAAAGACAATGCAGAGCAGCAAAAATTGGCGCAACAAAAAGAAGCTCAAAGATTAGCGCAACAAAAAGAAGCTCAAAGATTAGCACAACAAAAAGAAGCTCAAAGATTAGCACAACAAAAAGAAGCTCAAAGATTAGCGCAACAAAAAGAAGCTCAAAGACTAGCGCAACAAAAAGAAGC
Source organism: Bacteroidota bacterium (assembly GCA_020630215.1). Taxonomy (GTDB): domain Bacteria; phylum Bacteroidota; class Bacteroidia; order Chitinophagales; family UBA2359; genus JAHDBT01. Next base: position 3,894 of record JAHDBT010000120.1, on the reverse strand, counting down.
TCAAAGACTAGCGCAACAAAAAGAAGCTCAAAGACTAGCGCAACAAAAAGAAAACGATAGAAGATTAAGAGAGGCACAAGAAAAAGCAAAAGCTAAACAGTTGGCAAATGCACAAAAAAAGGCAAAAGAGCAAAAACTGGCAGAACAACAAAAAAAGGAAAAAGAGCAAAAACCGGTAGACGCACAAAAAAAGACAAAAGAGCAAAAACTGGCAGAACAACAAAAAAAGGAAAAAGAGCAAAAATTAGCTGAAAAGAAAAACAAAAAAGAAAAAGCTATAGCAGAGAAGAAAGCTAAAAAAATAGCTAAAAAGAAAAAGAAGGAAAAAGATGCAGCTAAAAAAATAACCAATACACAAAAAACAGAGGATACCAAAGCAAAGAAACAAAAACCCACAATCGTAGCTAAAACTAAAAAGCAATAGTTCTCCTTTTATTATTTGCTACTTAGTAGTCTCTCAAGTTAATACTCCTCAAAAAAAAAAAGACATTTCGATTAAGTTCGGAATGTCTTTTTTTTTTATGGGAAGTGTGTATGGTTTACAAAATTGCTTTGGTTCCAAACCTGCGAGCATCTGCTGCTGCGAAAAATTGCTCTTTGGCAGTTCGGACAACGGCATTTACGCCACCAAAATACATACTGGTTTTATCCCATAAAATTTTATTGGCATTGCTTTTTACCGCTTGACGCACCTCTTCCCTAAATCCCCATTCTATATTTAACTCCTTCCCTTCTGCGTGTATACGGGGGTAATTAATCGCCTCTTCCAACGGCATTTCCATATCTACTACCTGACTAATTACTTGCATTAAAGCCGTACGTATTCGGTTAGAACCGCTAGAACCGAGTGCCGTACAATTGCCATTAGGATGCAACAAAATACTAGGCGACATCATAGAAGAAATGCGTTTATTACAGCTCCATTGATGGAAGCCATTGGGATTTAAATCTTCTTCACCCAACATATTGTTCATCATAATACCTGTTTCGGGAATAAAGTAGGCGTTGCCCTCTCCTGCCGACAACGTTAAACTGGCTATATTGCCTGCCGTATCTGCCGTGCTGATGTGTGTAGTGCTTCCTACTTTGCTTGCCAACTTTTGCCTATGCAACTGTATGTTTTCGGAAGATAAAAACTGCTTTAAAATTTGAGGCTGGTAAATGTGTTCGTCCAAACCTGCATAACGTGCTTCGTTGGTTTGCGTCATTATTTTGGCGAACAGTTCTATATAATCGGGCTTTCCTAAATGGGCTAAACTTAGTTCATAATCGGCTAATAATTGCAAGGAAAAAGCCATTAAAATACCTCCAGCGCTTGGCGGCGGATTGGTTAACAATTCGTGTTTGCGATACCGCATTGTTAGTGGTGTACGTTCTAGTACTTGGTAATTTTTTAAATCGGCTAAAGATAAAAATCCACCTTTGTCTTTACAATCGTTTACTAGTCGATGTGCAATTTCTCCTTCGTAAAATTCTCGCATTCCTTCCTTACTTAACACATACAGCGTATCGGCCAAATTAGGAATTAGTAGCGTATCGCCTTTGGTTTTTATGTCCCCGTTTGCTTTGGCAAAAACACTTCGCCCTGTTTTTTCTGCTAGTAAAATGGGAGCTAATAACTGGATTAAAAAGGCTTGAAAATCATCAATGATTGCTCCTTCTTTGGCTAGGTCAATAGCTGGTTGTGCGAGTTCGGCAAAGGGCATTTTACCCAATTGCTCATGTACTTTAAATGCGCCTGCAATATTTCCTGGTACTGCTGCTGCCCCTAATCCAATATGGAAATCTTGGGTATTATCGCCAAAGTTGAGGGTGACTTTGTAAAAATCGAGTTCGCTTTCTGGGCGTTTTTGGAGGGGAGTTTGGGTAAAAAAATCGAACAGCGTTGCTTTTTTATTGGCGGTACGTGCCATTAAAAATCCGCCACCTGCTGCCGATATACAAGTAGACTCTGCTACAAACGAAGCCATCATTGCGCCAATTGCGGCATCAAAGGCATTACCGCCTGCTTGTAAAATAGCTGCCCCTGCTGCTGTTACCGCAGGATGCCCTGCTGCAATTGCACCGTATTTATTAGTGTTCATTTTAGGGTGAAATTATTGGGGTAAATAAAGTTTGTGTAAGGGTCCCACTGAGTCGCACGAAATTTTTCCCGGAGTCCTCATAAGCTTCACTTAAAATAATTGCTTAAAACAAAGCTTGTGTAAGGGTCCCACTGAGTCGCACGGAGTTTTTCACGGAGTTACACGGAGTTTTTGGGGCTTCGCCGTCTCCTTTTTTTAGTGCCTTTGGGTACGCTAAACTTAGGCGTATCTAGTTCGTGTGTTTTAGGGGAGTTGCACGGAGTTTTTTGGCTTCGCCGTCTTTTTTTCTTAGTATTTGGGATGTTTAAACTTGTGGGTATTTCTTACTATTATTATCCTTCTGCTTCTAGCATTCTATCTTCTTCGGCTTTGGCTTTTCCATTTTTTTGCCACCAAATAAATCCTAATACACCTACAATTAAATAGGGGGTAAAAAACAAGTACAAAATACCTGTATTTAATCCTTTAGCATGAGAACCACCATTTTTTAAATTCGATTCGGCAGCCGCTTTACACATAGGGCATTGGGCAAATAGGTCTTCTGCGCCTAGTAACACTAGTAGGATTAATAGGGTGAGCAGGGGTAAAAATTTTGTTATTGTTCGTGTGTTCATTGTCTTCTTTTTTTCTTTTGAGCTGCAAATTTAGCATAAATAAAGGATGCAATCAAATTTTAATTGGCAGTAGGTATTTTTATAGAAAGTAGTTGGGTGTATACCTCTTTCGGGCATCTCGACTACGCTCGATGACCGAAAGGCTTTTTACTAGCGAGCAAGCAGAACAGCAACAAAAAAAGCAATGCAGCAATTCAACCATTTACCTAATAATACGGCGAAATCATTAAATACACCAACACGCCTGTAATGGATACGTACATCCAAAGCGGTAAGGTCCAACGGGCAATTTTGCGGTGGCTTTCAAATTGTCCTAGGAAAGCACGTAAGAAGGTGAATAAAATGATGGGCAAAATAATGGCTGCTAGTACGATGTGCGTGAGCAAAATAAAATAGTAGATGTACTTGATAAATCCTTCGCCACCAAATTTAGTGGATTCGGTAAAGGTGTGGTAAATAACATACGATACGAGGAACATTGCCGAGCAAATTAAAGCAGTTACATTGCAAAACTGGTGCGCTTTTACGTTTTTTTTTCGGATAAAGTAGTAACTTAGTCCTAGTAAAACGGCAACCGTTCCATTTAAAATTGCGTGAAATTTGGGCAGTATCTTAAAATTAAAAGTGGTGTTAATTTCGGGAGGGGAAATAAAAAAAATAAGGGTTACCAATGCTGTAACTCCTACAGAAACCGCCACAATTATTTTTGACCAAAGCTGTTCTTTTGAAAGTAGTGTTTTTGTTTCCATATACCAATAAAACTGTTTAATATTACAACGAAATAGAAAGATGTTTGTTCACCCACAAAGGTACAGCTTTATGATTGGCTTTGCTATTTTTTAACATTTTAGTACGCCCTCCTCTATTATATTTTCTGCTGCTGCTTTATCTGGCAACAAGCTGTTGAGCACAATGATGAATGCTTAATTAAGTCCTTTTTTCAAAGTAATGGCATCTGTAAATAATTCTCCTTTAGGTCCATGCTTTTTTAAGAATTGCTGAATGTCGTTTGTTTTGGCGGTTAATATTCTTCCATCTCCAGTATTCATGTGTTCAATAGCATTGGGGTTCGCTACTAGTAAATCGTCTAGCCAGGTATTGTCTACAAACTGAATTTTAAGGGTTTTATCGGCAAAAGAAATTGAGTGCATATAGTATGCTGGGGTTATAAATATGATATTTTTTCTGACAAACAA
>JAHDBT010000736.1 GCA_020630215.1 Bacteroidota bacterium | reverse complement strand
AAAAATCAAGATTCAAAAATCCCCTTCCCTCTCTACATCGCTCCATCAATCATAAAAACATACACTTCCTTTGGGCCGTGTGCGCCAAGCACCAAAGTTTTTTCAATATCGGCAGTACGGCTAGGTCCAGTTGCTAGGCTTATCATAGAAGGCATATTGCTGCCATATCGTTGCTGCATTAATAGCAAAGCGTCGTTTACATCGTACACCAATTGTGGGGCGTAGGCAATTACCACATGTACAGGCGGAAACACCGATAGGGTACGTCCTGCATCTAGTGCAGATGATAAAAGGATGCTGCCTGTTCTAGCAACTAGCACTTCGCAAAAAGTAAGTCCTACGTGTGCTTTGTGTAGGTTGCGTCCAATGCGGCACTGCCTAAAATCAATAGCAGCAAACAGTTCTTGTAGGTCTTTGTTCCAGCAGTAAATATTGCGCCAATCTTTATCTTCGCTTATTTTTTTAAAGGTTTGTAAAAACTCTGGTTCGTCTTCACAAAAAATAAACTGACCACCAGCTCCAACAAATTCTTCTGCAAATAAAATATCCAGCGGCATTGCCATTCCTAGCGGCGTACCGTCATCTGCTAGGGCTTGTTTTTTTACAAACAAACTGCTAGATGCTTTTAAATCAGGATAAGGTTGCGGTGTTTTATGTTTTACTGCATTCCTAATTTTATGGAGCATATTGGTTTTTGTTTCGGAAGAATCGATCATAAAAAAGAAAAGATTGGTTAATCGTTACTGGGTAATGGCACGAATATAGGCCAATGATGTGATATTATACTATAAAATCACAAAAATAGGCCCGACAAATTTTTGCAGCAGGTAGAAGGACGCTTCCGTTTTTTTTTTCCTTACGCTGCTACATGCCCATACTCTCCTTATAAACGGGCCAATTTTGAATAAACAAGGCCCAGTCTGCCAGGGTTTCGGTTGCTCCTGAGTAAGCGGCAACGCTTGTTTCTGAAATTTCAAATTGTTTTTCTAAGCTAAAATAAAAATCTTGCCACAGTTCTTCGGCAGTTTTACGTTCTTTTTCAACATCTGAATTAGAGGCTGCTTTTTGCATTTTTTCGGCAGTTTTTTTCATTAGTTCTGCAACTTTATAGTTTGCCGTTAACTCTTTCATTGGAACTTCCCAAGGGCTTTCTGCAAATAAATCTTTTAGTTTTTGTTGGGTCGTTAAAGAACCTTCAATAAAGCTGCCCCAATTTTCTACGGTTAGTAAATGCCCGTGTATTTTGGGCGCTTTTACGCCAAAAGTAGTTTCAATTTGGGTGTACAGTTCTGTCCATGCTGCTTCGCCTTCTATTAAGCTGCCTATTTCTACGGTAGCGGTTACTTTACTAGAATCGGCTCCCGATACTTGGGCAATAATAGGTCCTAGCTGATTTAAAACCAGTTCTTGGCTTTGCGCTGCATTTTTTTGGATGCGGCGATGTAAACGGTGTAAAATACTGGTAGGATGCGGCTCAAACTCACTAAAGTCGATAGGAATTTCGATGCCAGCGATGCTTGCTTCTTCCGAGAGGTTGAGTAGTACGAGTTTATCGCTGGTGAGGTAATAATTAAAATCTGTTTTTTGTGCTAGGTGGCTTTGGTCAGTTTCAAAGGTAAGGGACTTAAACTTATTGGCTACATGATGTTGAATGATTCCTAGCGGCACACTATCGGGTTCAAACAGTTTATTGAGGTTGAGTACTTGCGCCTCATGTACATCAAGGGTAAGCGCGTCGGTTTGCACTATCGGATAGGCGGTATGATTGCCTTCCTCGTTGTGCTGCATTTTTATCGACAACAGGTTGCCATCGTTGAGTTGTACTTGGTAATCTACGTTTTCTTTAAAATTGCTGCTATAGGGCGGGCAAGTTTCTTTGGCTATAATGGTGTTTTGGGTAAAAATTTGGTACAGCAGTTCGTTTATTTTTTGCTCAATGGTTTCAAAGGCAAATTCTTTAATAGCAGGATATTGTATATGAGCTTGACATGCCGCATCATTATACGTTTTATGAAGTTCTTTTTTATCCACCAACAATTGTGAGGTTTTAACAACCGCCTCCCCTATTTGTTGGCTGGTTTCGCTTATTGGTTCTTCGGTATTATTGCAGGCACACCATGCACATAGCATAGCACACCACATACAAATAGTAGTGATTCTCATAATAGATAGATGTTAATTTGCTTGGGTTAGTGATGGAAACAAAATAAAATGAACCATTATTGTTTATTCTTTTGCCCAGTACTGCGTTGCAAAAGCCTTGCGTAGCGCTGCTATGCTGCGTTTTTGCGGCCTTGTCCTGAACAAAACAATCGCACATAACTGTTCATTTTATTTCGCATCCATCACTTACTAAAGTGGCGAAGTCAAAATATTCCAAAATTTAATGACTTCTATATATAATATTAATGGTTAGACTTGGTATGATCTAAACACTAGTGACTCAAAACCTAAGTTCTTGATGACCCAAGCCTTGTCTTTTTTT
>JAHDBT010000119.1:13090-15831 GCA_020630215.1 Bacteroidota bacterium | reverse complement strand
TAAGCACAAAACCTCTACGTACAAATTGTCGGATTTATTTTTTAAACGTTACTAGGTAGAGAAAATTCATGAATTTTTTCCACCGCACAACCCATTGTAAATAGAAAATTAATAAGAACCAAATGTTCCTGATAATAAATTTCTATTTCCCCTAAAAAACTACTATGTTTGAGCAGCCTATTGATTCCTTTTCACGTCTTTAAAAGATAAAATACAAATCATGAAACAACCTCCTGCGCCATTTAGTTGTGCTTATAGTCCTAATATTCCAGAGTTACTTTTTCAGTTAAACTGCACCATTGCTATTAGCACTTACCAAGCTGGTAAAGTGGTACTAATTAGTGCAGTTGATAAAGAGCGATTGGTACAATTACCTCGTACTTTTCCTAAAGCAATGGGCATTGCTGTTACAGCAGACAAGCTTGGTGTTGCTACTAAGGATGAAGTGCTAATACTACGTAATTCTCCTAGGTTGGCAAGTGCCTATCCTCGTCAACCCAATACCTACGATTCGATGTATATGCCTCGTGCAACGTATTACACGGGTCAGGTAGATATACACGATTTAGATTGGGGAACCGCAGGATTGTGGGGCGTAAATACTTCCTTTTCGTGTTTGGCATTAATTAACGAAGATTACAGTTTTAGTCCACAATGGCAACCGCATTTTATCAGTCATTTAGCCAGCGAAGATCGTTGTCATTTAAATGGAATGGCCTTGCAAAATGGCGAGCCAACCTATGTGTCGGCACTAGGCAGTGGCGATACACCACAAAGTTGGCGAAACAATATTGTAGGCGGAGGGGTGCTAATGCATGTGCCTAGTAACGAGATAATTGTTAAAGATTTAGCGATGCCCCATTCGCCTCGTATTTTTGATGGACATTTGTACATGCTGCTATCTGCTACTGGCGAATTAATTGCTGTTGATGTAGAGAAGGGGACGTATGGGGTGATACATAAAATTTCGGGTTTTGTGCGAGGATTGGCCAAGCATGGTGATTACTTATTTATTGGCGTTTCCCGCCTACGTCAAAACTCCTCTACCTTTAAACACCTAGCAATTGCGAAACTTTCTGATTGGGCGGGAATTTTGGTGATGCATTTACCAACCGCCGCCATCGTAGGAAAAATTCATTACCAAGCATCTGTAGAAGAAATTTACGACGTGCAAGTTTTACCCAATACCAAACGCCCAAATATTATTAATACCATGACAGAAGTACACAAAATGGGATTGGCAACACCTGATGCTACTTATTGGGCAAATCCGCAAGCAGCACCAGCTAAAAAATAAGTAATAGGTATTAGACCAAGAATAGATTTACTATTTTTTTGAAAAATAGTAAACCTTATACACCGCATTAGGTGCTCTGCATGAAGTCCTAATAATTTTTCATGTGCTTAAATATTCAATTTTCCTGTATTTTTTAAAACCTAAAACACACAAAAAATTGTGCTAGAGTAATAAAGACGATAGAAGAAGATTAAAACCAAAGGCTTACTATTTTTTTGAAAAATAGTAAGTCTTTTAACTACACCAAAAATCAAATCAACCATAAAACCATCCAATCATAAAACCATCCACATCATCACCTTCGATGTGCCTTACCCTGCCGATTATGGTGGCGTAATAGATGTATTCTACAAACTAAAAACTTTACAACAATTAGGAATAAATATTATTTTACATTGTTTTATTTATGGAAGAAAAAAATCGAACCTACTAGCTCAAATTTGCGAAAAAGTGTACTATTATCCTAGGAAAAAAAAATGGGAAAGCCTGCCTATTGGTTTGCCACACATTGTAAAATCCCGTAGGCATACGGACTTGTTAAACAATTTGTTAAAAGACAATTACCCCATTTTATTTGAAGGATTGCATTGTTGTTATTACCTCAATAATCCAGCGTTAAAAGACCGTGCAAAATTAGTGCGTATGCACAATGTTGAATGGGATTATTACCAACAATTAGCCTTAAAAGAAAATAAGCTTTTAAAAAAGAAATACTTTGAAATAGAAAGTAAATGTTTAAAGAAATTTGAATTAATACTAGGGAAAAGCACTGGGGTAAAATTACTAGCTATTTCTCCTAACGATACTATTTATCTGCAAGCACAAAATTACGCACAGGTACATTATGTACCCGCTTTTCATCCCAACGAAAAAATAAGTATTACAGCGGGGAGGGGAGATTACGCATTGTATCACGGCAATTTAAGCGTTAACGAAAACCAAGAAGCCGCTCTATTTTTAGTAGAAAAAGTTTTTACTAATTTTAATTATCCCCTTGTAATTGCAGGAAAAAATCCACCATCAACCTTAATAAAAGCAGTACAAGCACACCCACATATCACCCTAAAAATAAATCCTAGTGATGAAGAATTAGTGCATTTAATTAGCAATGCACATATAAATGTTTTGCCAACGTTTCAAGCAACAGGAATTAAATTAAAATTATTAAATGCTTTATATCAAGGGCGTTTTTGTTTGGTAAATAATTATATGGTAAATAATACGGGATTAAAAACCTTGTGCCATTTAGCCGAAACAGGAGCCGAGTTTCAAGCAATAATTAAAACATTAAGGAACCAATTATTTAGCCAAAAAGAAATAGCAATGCGGGAAGGAATCTTGGAAGAAAAATTTAGTAACCGAGCCAATGCGGAGGTAATAACTCATATTTTGTACGAGGAATAATTTTATTTAATGACCAATTATCAAAATGCAATTTTCAAAT
>JAHDBT010000119.1:0-12990 GCA_020630215.1 Bacteroidota bacterium | reverse complement strand
TTGTACGAGGAATAATTTTATTTAATGACCAATTATCAAAATGCAATTTTCAAATAATCATCAATTTTCAAATCCCAAATTCGAGATAAAGAAATCCTGTAGGGATGACCGACAGGTAGCTCTAGATTTTAATCTAGGGTAAAAAATGACGAAAAATCAAAAATCTCAACATGAAAACAATCGTCAGCATAACATCCAGTAAGTCCATAAATTCAACGCATCCAAATTCAGACAATTACGGCAGCATATATAAAAATCACCTATCAAGCATCAAATTTCAGAAATCTAAGATCCGTTTGCCGATAAACATTATCCCCTCTACGAGCTTTAATTATTTTCCATAATGCAATAGCCGTTTTTCTATCCTTATCAGGATTATCACTTAAAAAATCTCTGATATAACGATTGTACTCAAATTGAGGCGCAATATTTTTAGGCTTGGTATCTAATTTACTGGCTTCTTTTAGGCGTTCCCATTCTTGCAAAGCATCGGCTAGGGTTTTCCCTGTATTCGCCTTCATCCAATTCATCAATTTCACATTAAACTTAAAGGGTTTGCCCAATTGCTCCGTAAAAAATGCCCGTACATTTTCGGTACTTTTATAATTATCGGTTAGGAGTGTTGTTAAGGATAAGGGTTCGTTATTCCAATCAAATTTAGAAGTGGCTTTGGCTGTTTTTTTTGTTGTTGGAAATACTTTTTGCCCAGTTAGTAAATACTGCTCAATTCGTTGAGCAATTGCTATTTTACTGCCTGTTTTAGGCAAACCTTCTGTCTTGCAAAAATCGACTAATTCTGCTTTCATCCAATAAAAATCCGTGAAGTCTTTTGCGGATATGTTTTTATTTAAAGGAGGTCTTTTTTCCATTTTTACTTGGTTTTAAAGGTGCTATTAGGTATCTGGCAAAGATACAAAACCTGTTTTAATTAGGTAAGAGAAGGAGGGGATTTGCAAAAATCGCCTTGTGGTGTTGGTGAGTTAGAGTTGTTGAGATTGGAGAAGGAGATGTTGAAGAAACAAATGGACGGATAAGGAACGGATTATAGAATTCTTGAGGAAGTGGAGTTGAAATATAAACCGATTGACCTTGCAAACCGTAAGTACAGGGGAGTCATTTTTGGCTCTCTTTTTTTATGCCCATTTACACTATTGAAAAAAATGTTCATTTAAAATTTGGCAATAACAGTAAAAGGTATAATTTCACCAATAGTTAAAAATTTAATTACTAACAAGTGCGTTATTAAATTATTAGGAAAAACAAAATACCCTTACTCCTGTAATTTAATTGATTAATAAAACTATCTCATAACAAAACTAAATGAGGCAGTTGTTTTTTTATAATTTACAAATCTAAACAACAAATTTTTATGAAAAGAATCCATTATTTAATCTACTTATTAGGAGTATTTATCTTTATAAATGTTTCTGCTCAAGATTGCGAAGGACCAGATCCTCACAACAGAGGTTGTGAGCCAAAAAATGCTGCGGAATGGTTGCAGTATATCAAGAATAAGATAGAGCTAATGGTTGAGCGAGACGAGGAACTCATACGTAGGCATTTTAAAGAGGCCGATCTTGTTATTGATGGTCTGATTATTAATCGGGAAAGAGATGAATCAACAGGATTGGTGACACTTGAAATAGAACCCGATCTAATTTTTAAAGGAGAGCTACTACCTAAAAAAAGCATAAAAGTAATTACTAGCAGTTCTCCTACTCCCGACAAGCCGACTCCTGGTGAATGGGCTCTTGGACGTTGATTTTTAAATAATCATTAAATTATTCCTTGCGTGTATTCTGATTAGGGAGGGAATATGCTAGAGAGAATTTACCCCCTTTATGAAATGTAGCGGAAAATACTTAACTTGGTGGCGATTAAAGAAAGTACTTAACACTTTTACTAGTGAAACAAAGCAGAACGGCCTAAATACCTTCTACTTTATACAAAAGTACTTACTACTAAAAAAAAACCTACCAAACTGATATTAATATTAACCATTTAAATTTATAGTTAACATGCTTTGGAAAGGAAGAGAGGGAAGTAAAAATGTAGAAGACCGTAGGGGACGTGCTCGTACTGCTGCAAAGGGTATTGGATTTGGTACAATTATATTAATTGTATTGGCATTCCTATTTGGCGAAAACCCCATGCGAATTTTACAACAAGTAGCCTCGCAACAACAACAACAACAACGGCAAACACAGTATCAACCTCGCAATGCGGCAGAGGATGAGTTGGCACAATTTGTATCGGTTGTGTTAAAAGAAACAGAAGATGTTTGGAACCGATTGTTTAGAGAGCAATTAGGAAAAAGCTATTCGGAACCTATTTTGGTACTATTTAGTGGTAAAACCACTTCGGCATGTGGACACGCAAGTGCCGCAACAGGACCATTTTATTGCCCTGCCGACCATAAATTGTACATCGACCTAGAGTTTTACTCACAACTAAAAAACAGATTTAAAGCTCCTGGCGATTTTGCAATGGCTTATGTAGTAGGACATGAGGTAGCCCATCACGTTCAAAACTTACTAGGCATTACCACACAAGTACAACGACAAAGAGGACGAATTAGCCAAAAAGAATACAACGAGCTTTCGGTACGATTAGAACTACAAGCCGACTTTTTAGCTGGCGTATGGGCGCATCATACCCAAAAATCGAAACGTATTTTGGAAGAAGGAGATATTGAAGAAGCCCTTAATGCCGCACATGCCATTGGCGACGACCGCATACAAATGGAATCAAGAGGATATGTAGTACCCGATTCGTTTACACACGGTACCTCCGAACAACGGGTACGCTGGTTTACCAAAGGTTTCCGCACAGGCGACCTCAATCAAGCAGATACTTTTGAGGTGAGTGATAGGAATTTATAAAACAAGGAAGGATTTCTAAAAAGGAAAAATAATAAATACTTTACCTAAAAAGCGTTCACGATGTTTTATATTGTGAACGCTTTTTTTTACTTTCAACTGTATAAGTACCTATATCTAAATAATCGACACTTTTAACCCGCTTTTTTTCCGCTATCCGTCGTTGGAAATACTCGCCGTAGCAGTGCTATGGCTGCGTTTTCCGCCTAGTCTAGCGAAAAAAAATCTATTGTGAAAATGTGTCGATTATTTAAACACAGGTACTTAACAAGCTTTAGCTTATATTACAAAAGGCATTCAACTACCAAATACCATCCACCAATTACCCAAAAATGATTAACGAATTTCTACAATACACCGCCGCCAAAAACCTCCTGCAAAAAAACGATAAAGTACTATTAGCCGTTAGCGGAGGAATAGACTCGGTGGTGATGTGCCATATTTTTCACCAAGCCAAACAGCCTTTTGCAATTGCCCATTGTAATTTCAAATTACGTGCAGCCGCCTCCGATGAAGACGAGGTTTTTGTAGAAGAATTGGCTCGTAAACTAGGAGTGCCTTTCTACGCAACCGCTTTTAATACCCAACAATTTGCCCTCAATAATAAAGCCTCCATACAAGTAGCTGCACGAGATTTGCGCTATAAATGGCTCGAAGAAATAAGAATGGCCAATGATTATAAATTTATTGCCACCGCACATCACCAAAACGACAATGCCGAAACCATGCTGTACAACCTCACCAAAGGAACAGGCATAGCTGGCTTACATGGCATTTTAGCTAAAAATGGCAAGATTATTCGTCCCTTATTATTTACCGATAAAACAGCTATCGAAACCTATGCTACAACGCATCAAATAAACTTTAGGGAAGATGCTAGTAATGCGGAAACAAAATACACTCGCAATAAAATTAGACACGAGGTAATGCCCGTGCTGCGAACCATTAACCCAGCACTAGAACGCACCTTTTTTGAAAATGCCCAACGCTTTGAAGAAATTGAACAAATTTATTTGGAAGGAATTAATGCGTATCGAAAAAAAATATTGGAAAAAAGCAAAAACGATATCTTAATTAGCATTCGTAAAATTCAAAAAATAGCGGCATTACCAACTGTGCTGTACGAATTATTAAGTCCATACAATTATTCGGCGGCGCAGGTAAAACAAATTATTGGTGCTTTGGAGGCAGAACCAGGGAAAGTTTTTTATTCTGCCACCCACCAAATTATTAAGGATAGAAAACATTTAATTTTATCAGAAAAAACAGATTTGGATGCGGGCTTTACTTTAATCCAAGCGGAAGACACACTAGTAGAGAAAAAAGATTTACAACTGCATTTTAGCCAACAACAAGCGCAAAATTTTGAAATAATTACCTCTAATGATACGGCTTGCTTGGATTTTGATAAATTGGCATTTCCCTTGATGTTACGTCGTTGGAAAGAAGGTGATTATTTTTATCCCTTTGGCATGAATCATAAAAAGAAAAAGCTAAAACGCTATTTTGCCGATAACAAATTTAGCCGCATTGCTAAAGACCGTACTTGGATTTTATGCGACAATGATAAGCGCATTGTATGGGTAGTTGGGCATCGAACGGATGAGCGTTTTAGAATTTTAGATAAAACAACGAAGGTTTGTATTATTAAATGTGAGCAAAACTGAATTTGATGATATACTAGACCAGATTGGATTTCGTGTATTTTATCTATTTATACAGGTGTTTAGCTTTTTTGCTACAAGCCAAGAGGCTTGAATACCGTTTGGCTCAAGCGAGACGCTTGACCCTGCGTTCCTTTTTTTTCAAGCAATTCAAAAATACTAGCATTTCAAGCAATTTAACAATATAACATGGACATTTCCTATATCCTCAATCACCTAGGCGAAGAACGAGAGCAGTATTTACAAGCCGTATCGCCACCTATTTTTCAGAGCAGTAATTTTACCTTTGCTGATATTGAAAATATGCGTAATTCTTTAGCCGACGAAATGAATACGCCTTTCTATACAAGAGGCTGTAATCCTACGGTAGCTATATTGCGTAAAAAAATGGCTGCCTTAGCACAAGCCGAAGATGCCTTGATTTTTAGTAGCGGAATTGCTGCTATTACTGCAGCTGTTATGTCGCAAGTACAGGCAGGTGAGCATATTGTATGTGTAGCCAAACCTTACAGTTGGACCCATAAATTGCTAATTAACTTATTGGCAAAATTTGCGGTGCAACATACCTTTATAGATGGGAGAGATGCCCAAAATTATGAACGGGCTATTAAGGAAAATACCAAAGTATTGTTTTTGGAAAGTCCTAATTCTATTACCATGGAATTGCAGGATATTGAAGCCGTAGTTGCTATTGCAAAAAAACACAGTTTAATAACAATTATCGACAATAGTTACGCAACGCCATTACAACAATCGCCTATTGCAATGGGCGTTGATATTACGACCCACTCCGCTAGTAAATACCTAGCAGGACATAGTGATGTAGTAGCGGGCGTAATGTGTAGTAGCTACAAAATTACTCGCCAAATTTTTGAGTCCGAGATGATGACCCTAGGCAGTGTTATTTCGCCTAACGATGCTTGGCTGTTGATACGAGGTTTGCGAACCTTACCCATCCGTTTAGAAAGAATTAATAATACCGTAAGTACAGTAGTAAAATATTTATACGAACATCCACAAGTAGGAAAAATTCATTATCCTTTTTTAAAAAGCTTCCCACAATACGATTTAGCCATTAAGCAAATGACTGGCACAGGTGGCTTATTTTCTATCGAATTAAATGCTAATAATATTGAGGAAGTAGAAGTATTTTGCAACAGCTTAAATCGCTTTTTACTAGCTTGTTCTTGGGGAGGGCATGAGTCGTTGGTTTTTCCAATTTGTGTATTGTATACTTCCGAAAATTATGGGAACACAGAATTGCCTTGGAATTTAATTCGCCTATATGTGGGGCTAGAGGATGCGGACGTATTAATTAACGATTTGGATCAAGCATTTGTGAAAGCGGCGGCTTTTAGCTTGCAACAATAATTTGGACGGTTTTGCTAGTGACTCAACACCTAAGTTCTTGATGACCCAAGCCTTGTCTTTTTTTCCTGCTACAGCGTTATTGCTCGGTCACGTATCTACGGCTATGCTTCCTTGCAATGCCTTGTAGGAGAATAAAAATCCTGCGGCTTAATCATCAGAAACTTATGTTCTGAGCCACTAGGTGCACCATGAACGGAATGAACTGGTTAAAAGATTTCATAAATATTTTGTGCTTTGGCAAAGGCCAATACTCGGTCATCTACAATTACATCTTTTACTCTAATAGGGCGGCGCAAAACAATGCCTTCAAGAGTTGTGCAGCGACTTAGTGCAACGTATACCTGTCCGGGTGCAAAAGCTCCTCGTCCAATATCAACTACAATTTTATCGAAGGTTTTTCCTTGGCTTTTATGAATGGTAACGGCCCAAGCTAATTTAATGGGGTATTGATTAAAAGAACCAATTTCTTCGGTAATTATTTTGCGTTCTTTTTCGTCGTATTTATAGCGTACAATGCTCCATTCTTCTCGGTGTACAACTAAATCTTCTGCTTCCTCTTGTTCTGAAATACTTACTTTAATTGTTTCTTGGTCTATATAGGTAATCCGCCCTAAAGAGCCATTCACCCATCTTTTGTATTGATCGTTGCGAACAAACATTATTTGCGCTCCTTCCTTTAAATTAAGGGTAGCTTCGGTTGGATAATTTTTGGGGTCGCTAGGAAAATCCCCTACAATATTTGCTTCAAATTGAAAAGCGGGTTGTTCGATTTTTGCGAGTTGGTTGTCGTTTATTTTTTGTGCAGTTGCATTGGTGGTTGTTAGGGTAATATAAAACTCTTCCTTGGGAATTTTAAAAAAGGAACGACAGCGTTTTTTATTTAAATCGAGGAGCATATCGTAATCTACATTTTTAATACGAATACGATCCAGCAGTTGCAAAAAATCACGATCTTTTTGGCGGTAAACGGTAATTAATTCTATGCATTTAATATCGTATTTATGTAGGGAATTAGAGCTAAAGAAAAAGGGCGTATCGTAAAGCCAGGTAAACAATTGTTTTTCTACCTCTGTAGATATAACGGGAGGTAGTTGAAATAAATCGCCAATAAAAATCATTTGTACGCCTCCAAAAGGTTGGCTTCTAGTACGTCCATTAATGCGCATAAAATAATCAATGGCATCTAACAAATCGGCACGAACCATTGATACTTCATCAATGACAATGGCATCTAGGCTGCTAAACATTTTTCTATCTTCCTCTTTGCGTTTATGTATATGATCGGAGTTAAGTGGGTGAGGAGGGAGTCCAAAAAAAGAATGGATGGTTTGCCCTTTTACATTTAAGGCGGCAATGCCTGTAGGAGCTACAACCACAATATTTTTTTTAGTTTGGTTGCGCCAATATTGTAGTAAGGTAGATTTTCCTGTGCCTGCTCTTCCCGTAATAAAAATATGATTATTGGTATCTTCTAACAGGTTGAGTGCTTGTTTAAATTCTGCATTAATTTCTATGTTATTATTCGTAAGCATGTAATTGGCGGTTACTGTTTTAATTAAGGACTAGTTCTAAACTCCAATAGTATAAAACGTCAAAGTTACAAAAAAAAGCCCAACAGCAGAATGGAGCAGCTAGAGGAGTGGAAGGGTATATAAACGAAGAAACCGTAACATCTCTAAAGAGACATTACGGTTGATTCAATCAATAAACAGGAATCACTTCGCACTTAATTCTGTTTATGCACAAATAAATTTGTGGTTTTGTATTTTAGTGGCAACTATTAATTACTGTTTGCCTTTTGTAAATGGTACCAAGCAGTTGTTACAGTTTGGTTTTGATCGCGAATAATTAAACCATACATTCCTGCTTCTTCTAAATTATCTAGGTGCTGTGTTTGTTTAAGCTCTCCATTTGGTAAAAGCCAAGTAAAAATAAATGGCGCAATTCCTCCTTCTACATTTAAAACAATACTACCTAAAGCATTTTTTGCAATTGGCTGTATGGTAGCCGCTAGTTTTATTGCTGATGAGTTTGCACCAGTACTAGTCATGCAATTTTCAGCATCTGTAACAGTTACCGTCCAATTTGCACTTGAAGGATAAATAAGATTTACTTTGTCTTCAGAAACCTGATAATGGTATAAGTCGATGCTATTACCCCAGTAAAAGGAGTAAGGCGGTGTTCCATTTTTAATAAGTAACTGTGTGCAAATAGCATCATTGCTTAATGGATTTTGGCATTCACTGGTTGAAGTGATTTCTATTTTTATTGCACATGTTTGTCCATATATCTCATTAGATAATAGGAGTAACACAATGCTAAAGATGAAAGTTAGATAGCTGAATGATTGAACACATTTTTCCATTTACAAAGCATTAACTGTTTGTTGCCCACAAATATACGGAAGAAAGTGATGCCTAAACAAGCTGCATTTTGCAAATGGTTCGTTTTTTAGTTTCAATGGTAAGATTGGATTGTTGAATGGTTGATTAAGGGAATTGTTGTTATTTTCTAGTACCTAATGTTATATAGATGCGAAAGGAAAAAATAAAAACCCCTCGGGATGGTCGTTCCCGAAGGGCATGCAAAGTATGAAGAAGCTGCTTAGTTTTTGGGACAAAACTAAGTGCATTATTTAAGACACTAATTTAATACCAAAAGTAACTAAATAGAATTGTTATATACTAAATGGATACTTAAATGTTGTTAAAACGTTGCATGCCCTTGTTTTTATATTTTAGTTGGATAGGTAAATAAGTAGTTGGACAAAAACAATCGCACATCTTGGTGGAGTTTATTTTTTTCACCATCCCTTACATAATAGCAAGCTAGGGATTTACTAGTGTTTTTTAAAAAAACAATTGCATTTGAGCACCTGGGGCAGTTGACTTTTCAAACTTCAGTAGCCAATCTTTACGTTCAATTCCTCCTGCATAACCCGTTAGTTTACCCGTACTCGACAATACCCGATGGCAGGGTACAACCAACCAAATTTTATTTTGCCCGCAAGCGGCGCCTACTGCTTGTGATGCATGTTTGTTATTGTTAATTAATTGAGCTAGTTGTCCGTAAGACGTTGTTTGTCCGTAGGGAATATTTAGCAAAGCATCCCATACTTTTTTTTGAAAGGGGGTGCCTTTTATAGATAAAGGGAGGCTAAAGTTGTGAAGTTTATTATTAAAATAGCTGTTTAGTTGGGCAATGCTCTCTTTTAAAATAGGGTGGGTGCTAGGAGTTTGTAATGCTGTTGCTGGGGCTGTTGCAATAAAACAAATAGCTGTAACTCCTTGGTCGTTGCATGTAATTTTTACCCATCCTAAAGGGGAGTTATAATAGGCATTTTGTAAATTGTTATGTTTATGCATAAGTTAAAATGGTTATTAATTTTTTACTATTCAATATCACGTTTAAAAAAGGTAAATGCTGAGTTGTAACATTAGTTTTTACGAAATAGTGGCTAGTTTATCAGTAGCAGTTACTCGTCTGTTCCTGAGCTTGGGCTTGTAGTAGTTACTTTATAATGGTAAGCACCTGCTTTTTTCATTTCGTCTTGCAGGGCGGGTAAATGGGCATACTTTGTTTTTACATGTTCAATTAAAGCCATTACTTTTTTAGGCTGATTTATTTCATGTACTGCTAAAAGCCAATTGGTTAATTGTTTATACGTTTTTCGGTCAGAGGCATGTTTTAAGTTTTGGTCAATGTGTTTTTTGATAAATTGTATGCATGCGTCAGGATAAATTTTAAGGATAGGACTTAGAAGTTTGTAGTTATCATCTATCGAATTTTTAATGGATTGAACAAGAGCTAAAATATCTTTAAAGCGTCGTTCTAAGGCGAGCATATTTATATAAAAAAGTTTGTTGTTTTGATGCTTTTCTATAAAGTTGTTTTTAGTTATTTCGTCTGGAAATAAATAGTGTAGGCGTTTATAACCAAACATGCTTTTCTTATAAGACGTATATTTTTCTAACACTTTGTAGTACAAGTTGGGTGCATCTTCTTGTTGAATATATTCTAGCAAAAACTCAGGGCTTTTTATTGGAAATGCTTTAAAGGTTGTTTTGGCAATTCGGTAGAGATCTGTTTTTTTGTTTAGTATATCGTACTTTTTAATAAGCGACTGGGCGATGTCAAAATCTTGGTGGGTAAAGTTTTCGGCAGTTTGCAACCAAAGTATTTCGTTGTTGGTTTTTTCTGCAAGGTAAAAAACGAGCCTTGCTGTTTTTAAGGAAATGAGTTGGTTTTTTTGTAGGCTGTCTATTAAATGTTGTGCTGTTTTTTTATTAGGACTTAAACTTACAAAAAGCGGTATTAAATCACTAAAATCATAAGTAACATCTTTATGATAAGTATCTTCAAAAAGGGGGTTGTTGCTGTTAATTTCTTGGTAGCGATTAATGATTAAATCGAGCGCATTTTTGTAAATATCGTTTTTAATTTTTAATGGGGTTAATGTATCCGTTAAGGAAGCCAAAGAACTGCTGTAGGTATCTGTTAACAATTGGTCTATTTCTAAATCCGTAGTTTGTTCTGCGACACAATTAACTCCTTGCGTAGCCTCATAAATAGCCAATAAATAAGCCACTAAATTATTTAAATCTTTTAGCTCAATATAAACATTGAGTTCCTCAAAATGTTCTGCCATTGCCATTGTTACTAACTCATTTGCTTCTTCCCAAACATCAGCATCGGAGTAACTGTATTTATGGTGTGGTTCTGCTATCTCAATTTTCTCAAATTCTCCTCTAATTTCTGCTGCTAAAGGACCTATTTCTATTTCATGGTTTTCTGTTTGTTGCTTAGAGGCAGTTGGAGGTGCTTGGTTTGTTTGCTTGCTTTTTGTTGCCGATGTACTTGCTATGCTAGGAGTGGCCGATTTGGTAAAATGAATAAAATCAGAACGTAAATCCTCGTCTTTTTTTAGCAGCTTTTTTAGGAATTCGTTTTTTTGTTTTGTGCTTACATTAGGAAAAACAGTACGAAAAAAATCAGCTTCTGGAAGGTAGTGATAATTGCTGTCTACTTCGTAAGCGCCGTCAATGATGGCCAGACCTACCGCCACAATATGTTTACAAATGCCTCCCCAATTGTAAGGGCAAGAACAAACCGTTTTTATATCATCGTGTTCTATCACAAACTCTACATCATACTCATCACTACCCCAAACAACCGCTTGGTATTTATTGCCTTTTTTAATCAGTTCACTTACCGAGTCACTTGCATAATAATTTTTACCTCTATTATAACTTTGTCGGGTAGAACTATTTCTTAATATGGTTTTGGTGAGGTTCATTTTGGGTAATACTTAGGTGTTGTGTAATGTTTATCCATGCAAATATAATAAAAACAGCCTCTAGTTGTATGTAAATAACAACAGGAGGCTGTAAGCTTCACTAGCATGTAAGTAAGTGTGTTTGTGCTAGATTATTGATCGACGAGTTGTGTAAACAACTAAGTATTTATGTAGGGTCTTGTAAAATCTAGTCTAAATTTAATATTTATTTGATGGTTTTGCAAGGTAAAGTTTGTAAAAATGTCCTACTTATTTTAGTCTATAAGTAGCTCATAAAACTTAAATAGCGGGGGAGTAGTTAGCGGTTTAAAAGTGTTGTTTTTATGTAACTTATTGAAATACTGCATGGTTTGGTAAGAAGGCGTGTAAATAATGTACTTATTTTTGTTATTCACCAAATACCTGTTTGTCCTAAGTAAACGAGACTCTGTTACAGAGATATTGCCTTTAATAAATCTGATTTTTATTTCTAGCAACTGTGCCCATATGGCTATATATTTATCTTCGTTATAAAGCAATTGGTTAAGGTAATCGAGGGATTCATCGTATTGTTTGTGCAAGAAAAATGCTAGTCCTTTTAAAAAAAGGAGGTAATAATGTGCGGGATTATTAGAGGAAGTAGAATTGGGGAAGTACAAGTTTTGGTATTCTTGGAGGAATTGCTCATAATCGTTAAATTGTTTATCAATAAGGAGTAAAAGCAAATGAAAAAAAAAGCCCGTACTGTCTTTTATATTGAGGCGATTTACAATAGCTAATGCCTCTTTACTCCATATCAACATTTGGTTTAGGTTGATGCCATATCTAATTCCCATTAAAATTTTTAGGTACAATACCCCCTGTTTAATAATAGCCGATTGTTGGGGTTGATTTGCGTCTATATTATCGAGAATTGTATCTACTTCTTGCAGGTATTGTTGTAGCAAAGGTAGGTTGGTAAAATTGAAACGAGCTTGCGATAATTTATAGGAGGCAGCGGTTAGTAGGCTAGGGGCATCGGCAACCAACTGTTTAAATTTATGATTATCAGGAATAAGGTCTTCGTTGTTTTCAAACTCCCCAGGATTGTCAATATAAGTACCCGATAAGAGGGTGTAAACTCTTGCTAAATCGTTGTGATAATAGCTATTGAGTAGGAGGTGTTTTTGTGCTTGTACTTTTAGCAAGTCTTGAAAACTGGTAAAGGTGCCGCTGCGGAGGTTAAAAAAAATACTTTTGTTTTGGATGGCAAGTTGTGTGCCTAAATCGTTGCTTTTTTGTGCTAATTTACTTGCTCGTTTTTCATAATAGTCAAATAAAGGTTTATGGTTTTCGGCAAAGAGTATTTCTGCCAAAACTACATTCCGCATTTTTTGATTTTTATGCAGGTAATTTTGAATTTTTAAGTTTTCTATTTCCGTACAAGCAAAATGGGTAAAACGCCGTATAGCTGCATCAGATAATTTGGACTTGCTGCTTTGTATTGCTTCCTTTTTTGTCGATTTTTTGGTTGATTTTGTTGTTGTTGCGGAATGTAAAAAAACTTGCTGTAAATTGTATTCTAATTGCTTAAGGCTGGCATTGTTTTTTCCTAGGAGTTCTTTAAGTACGGTATGGCGTTTATCGCCCGATTTAGTGGCGATATTAAGCAGTTGTCGTTTGGTGGTTTTGTTTAAACTTTGGAGTAATTGGAATAATCGTTTGCCTTTCATTACACAACATTTGAAAATACTTGTTATTGTTTGGGTTTAGTGAATGAGAAAAAATAACCTCCACCAATTTAATTTATTCTATTTCCCAA
>JAHDBT010000118.1 GCA_020630215.1 Bacteroidota bacterium | reverse complement strand
AATTGGGGAGTGTATAAAATTAAAATTAATTTTATTAATAATTTAGAGCAAAACATTGTTTATAGATGCCCCCATTTTTTGGAGTTTACTATAGAAAAACCTAAACTGATTAATCATTTCCTGGATTCAATTGATGGAGTATTACCTCCTATTGTTGATTTTAAAATTGAAGAGATAATAGACTAGTAAATTGTGTTTTATTAAATATATTGGATATTTAAATTTTATAGGCAATGAAACTTTGTAAAAATACATTTGAGTGGATTAATTGTTCTTTTTCCTTAAATAGGGAAGGAGAAAAAAAAAATAGCCAAGACAAAAAAGTAACTGACAGATCTGATATAGATAAAAAAAATCACGATAATTTTGAAATATTTGGTGCGTCATCTAAAATAGATACTCAATTAAGTGAGCTTATTAAACCTGCCCCTAAAAAACAACTTGTCGAAGAAATTGAAAAAACGTATTTCCCCTTTAGTAAAGAAACAATACAAAAAAAGATAGCAGCCATACTCCAGTTTTTAATTAATCAACAACAAGTAAACGGAGAATTTAAATCTTTGTGCTTTTTAACACAACAGCCACAATTAGGTTGGTTTTATTCTGGTGCTTCTCCCTTTTTAACAAGCAATATTTTATTTTCTCTTTTAGAATTAAAAACAAAGGAAGCCAAACAAATTATTAAAAAGGGAACAGACTTTTTAATAAGCCAAAAAAATAGTATAGGACTATGGCGTTATTGGAATCACAATAACGGAATTATGGAGCACAATGTGCCATGCGATTTAGATGATACTTGCCTCGTTTCTTTTATTTTAGAAAAAGAAAGTATTACTGCTCTAAATAACAAAAAATACATTTATGCAAATAGAAACGAGAAAGGGCAATTTAATACTTGGTTTGTTCCTCAATTAAAATTAATTAAATTTCCCTTGTATTATTATTGGTTAAAACAAGATTTTAAATATGCCAAAGGAGTGTTTTTTCCGGAACATGAACCTTTATGTGATTTGGAAGATAATGAACCAGCAGTTGCTGCCCATGCCTTATTATACTTAGGAGAAAATAAACAAACTCAAAAAGCTATTGAAGCAATTATTGAAAATGTTAAAGACCAAAATTGCCGATTAGAATACTATGATAACTTGGCAGTTGTTTATTATCATTTATCGAGGGCTTATAAATATGGTGTGAAAGGTTTTGCGCTAATTAAGCATAAAATACAAAAAGATTTAGAAGAGATAAATTATCAAAAATTGGGAGTAGATAATTACCTGCAAAAAGTATTTGCGGTATTAACCCTGCAAAATTTTAATTTAACTCAATCGGTAATTTATGAGCAGCTAATGCACGAACTAATTGAGGATGAAATGCATAAAAATGGATGGAAAACTTATAAGTATTGGACGACAAAACAAAGAGGCTTTTTAGCCGGTAGCCAGGAATTAACGGCCGCTTTATATTTAGAAGCCTTACAAAAACATATAGACTATGATACCGAAAAGTAAAAGGCAAAAAATAATCATCCTTTTGATGCTTATTAGTTTCCTTTACATCCTTTTTTTACTTTTACCACAAAAAAAAATAGTAATAAGTACGGCTATCTCCGAAAATGAATCGATTAATTTTTCTTTAAAAAAGCCTGAAAAAAATATATTGCAAATCCAAAATAACGGAGAAAAATTATGCCAATTTAAGTTAGAACTAAATAATAAAATTTTTGAGGATAAAACCAGCATTGTATCTTACATTTTGAATATGCCGCCCTTATTTAAGGGAGAACCTATTGAACAAAAAACTTGGCGTTTTGTAGCTAATCAGTTGCAACGTCAGCAGCCATTTTCATCCGAAAACTGGCAGCACGATCCGATGATAATGATTAATTCTTTAGGCTATGGCATTTGTGATGATTATGCGAGTGTGCTGGCCTATTTGTGGAAAGAAATGAGTTTCAACTCAAGAATTTGGGGGCTAGAAGGGCATGTGGTTTCTGAAGTGTACGTAAAGGAGAGTTGGCAAATGTATGATGCGGATTTTGCTGTTTACTTTAGGATAAATAAGCAAGAAGTTGCTAGTGTTGATACGCTTAGTAAAACTACAACGCTTTATAATAATATTGTGAAAACAGAAAATGGTAAGGATTACATTAGAGATTTTATGCTTAATTCAGACTTAATAAATTAATGGTATTCAACAAGAGAAAATAACGAAGTGTCAACATGGTTTACAGCGCCTAATAAAAATTACGGACTTATTTTTGATTTGCCACCAAATGCAAGTTTCTCTTTCCCGTACTCAGATATAAATGAAAACCAACCTAGCTTAATTAAGCAACCAATTGCTTTTGCTCGTTTAAAAATACCAGCCAATTGGACAGGAGTAATTAATATTCCTTTAGTAGTTGCAGGAATGAAAGGAGAGGCAAAAGTTAATTTTGCTAACCAAGTTTTTTCTACTAAAACAATAATGCAAAACGATTTTTTAGCAAAAAATAAAAATAACTTTTTTTATGAAATAGAGTTATTAGAAAATACAAAAGGATTAGAAATTATTTACCATATTAATCCTATTGTTTTTGCTTTAGAAAAAGAAAACAATTTGTGTTTTCAAGGAGATAATATAGCACAATTAAGTGTCGAATTGATGCCTAAGCCAGATGATTTGAAACGTAAAATAAATATTTTTAATGATAGTATTGCTAAACGTAATTTTTTACGTTTTCAAAAAAAAGACTCGATTTTATATAATAAATTATTGAACGTAAAAGAATGGAACCATTTAATAGAAGCTTTAAACGTCTATTATAATCAGCAAAAAGAAATAGGAGCTATTCAGCAAAAAAATAATTTAAATGCAACAGTGCTGAAATTAAATACTTTTGTAGAAGGTGATTTAAAAGAACAAAAACAAAAATGGCTACTCAACTATTGCAAACCATGCATGTTTGAATTATTAATTATCATAGCAGAATCTAATACAAAAGAAGATTTTAATACTATAATTAATAGCTATTTTATGGCAGTTACAACCAATTTACATATGCGTGAAATGATAAAGTTTGTTGTTTAAATGCAATATTTAGACATTTTTTTTATAGTATTAGAATGAATTTATGCAAAAATTTAAAGTGAGTTGTAATAAAAAAAAGAGATATTCTGTTTATGCGCTAATTTTATTAATTGGCTTAATATTGCGTTTTTCAACACCACTAGTAACACTACTTGACCCAGATGCTACAGGCTATTTAGCACCTGCACTTGGTTTTTTAGTGAATGGCGAATTTAACCATGTTTATGCAAGAAGTTATACTTATCCTACATTTTTAACCGCAGTATTATACCTATTTAAAAACATTAATGCTATTGCAATTGTGCAACACATAATAGGGCTATCATCAATTATACTTTTGCTCTACATTATTGAAAATCATTGGTTAAATAAACTTAATGAAAAAAAGTATGAATTAATAGCTTCGTTTACGACCATTTTTTTTGCCGCTGAAATTTGTTGGAATGCCAATATCATTGCATTTGAGAAAATGTTAAGACCAGAAGGGCTTATTATGCCATCATTATTTTTATTGTTATTTTCTATCTTTTTTTATTTGTATAATGCTAAGAATAAATATAAGGTGTTGTTGTATTATTTTAATGTTTTTTTATTATTCAATTTTGCTTTGCTACACCCTAGATTTTTAGCTGCTTTTTTTTTCATAGCAATTATTTTATTCCTTAATCAGATGCAATATATTAAGCCTGTGGTAAAAAAACTTCAAGTTGCAATTTTTACAGGTTTAATTTTTATTACTTGCTTTTTTCCAGAAAATTATTTGATTAATAAATATGATAAAACTGCACCCATTTTTTCACTAAAACAATTTTTCTACAGTCATAGCCCTACAGTATTGAAGGCGATAAATAATGATATAGCAGTAGAGCATTATTATGATAAAAATGAACTCAGAAATTATTTAACCACGGCATTAAACGATGAAGGAAATAGAGATGAAAAACAACATCGAATAATGAAGTTTAATATAGATAAAGTGCAATATGGGATGGACTCGAATAGTTTTAAGTATTACACATATATGAGGAAAATTAAAAAAGATAAAGGCATTGCAATTAGTGCAAATTACACCTTAACCAAAGAAGATACAATTAAATACAATAATGCAGCATTCATAGACATAAGTTCAGAGCTGAATTATTACTATGTGAATTGGGTTAAAGTATTGTTGCTTAATTATCCGATGGATATAATTAAAAAAGTTGGTAGACAACTTACTTATTTATACACTAAACCTGAAGGTGATTTTGTTACTTATAGAGCTATTTCTATGAAACAAACATTTGAAGAGGATAGGAAAGAATTGTTTAACTATTTAAAAAACGATTTAAGGTATAAACCTCTTGAGCAAATTGTTTTAAAAGAACCTAAGTTGATACAACAATTTAATTATTTTGCTAACCTACCATTGAGATTTTTATACATACTATCATTAATGATGGGCATATATTTATACGTTAAAAAAGGAGTCAACCACATAGTTGTTATTACTTTTTTTATGCTCCTAATCTACATATTAACAACTGCATTTTTGCATACATTTGATATAGGTAGGTATCTATTAAGTCTTTCACCCCTGATTTTTGCGTTTATTTTATTTTGTTTATTGGAGGGTATACTAGTGGTTGATGTCTTAAGCAAAGCCATTAATAAAAAATAAAGATAGAATTACTAGGAATGACTACTCAACTACTACGAACTAGGTATATTTGAATTAGTGACAGTGGAAAAGTAAACAGTTATTTCCTAGCAACAACAACCAATTAATCTATGTGCGGAATAGCCGGAATCATCTCCCCAAATAATAATACCCAACAATACAAAGCTGCTATCAATAACATGATAAAAGCCTTACATCACCGTGGCCCCGATAGCAACGGCAGCCTATTTTTTCCCAATGCAGTACTCGGCAACACCCGCCTAAGCATTGTAGGACTAGAAGGAGGGGAGCAACCCATCAAATCAGCACTAAGCAATACCGCAATTACCTTTAACGGCGAAATTTATGGCTACCAACAATTAAAACAAAACCTAAACAATTACCCCTTCCAAACTAAAACCGATACCGAAGTAATACTCGCTTTATACGAACAATATGGCCTAGATTTATTCCCTCATTTAAAGGGCATGTTTGCTTTTGCTTTGTGGGATAATACACAACAGCAATTATTATTAGCACGGGATAGATTTGGTGAAAAACCTTTGTATTACACTCTCCTTGATGATAAAACCTTAATTTTTGCTTCCGAAATTAAAGCCATTTTAGCTACGGGTTTGGTGAAGCCCATACTAAACAAAACTGCCCTAAGCCATTACCTCAAACACACTTACGTACATCCCATACAATGCATCTACAATAACATACACGTATTACCCCCTGCCCATTTTTTACTATACCAAAATCAAACTATTAAGATACAACGCTATTGGGATTTCCCGCCTATTAACAAACAGATTAGTCTAGCAGAAGCCACCCTACAATTTAAGTTTCTACTAGCACAAGCTATACAAAAACAACTCGTAGCAGATGTACCTGTAGGAGCCTTTTTAAGCGGAGGATTAGATTCTAGTACGGTCGTAGCCATTGCCAATCAACAACTAAAAGAACGAGCCATTAAAACCTTTTCTTTCGGATTTAAAGACGGCATTAAAAGTGAACTGCCCTTTGCCAAACAACTCGCCCAAAAACACCAAACGCAACACTACGAATTGCTAGATGATAAAGCCAATATTGCCGAATTACTCTTACACATGCCCACCATTTACGATGAGCCTTTGGGTGATTCGTCTAGCATTCCAACTTATTTAATTTGTAAATATGCTAGCCAACATTTAAAGGTCGTTTTAACAGGCGATGGTGCCGATGAATTACTAGGCGGCTACTTTTTTTGGGCAAGGTATTTATTTCCCGAAATTTTTGAAACACCCATCATTAATTCGCCTACAATAAAACCAAAGGAAACTAACTTTTGGACGGCATTAATGCTGCAGACAAAAAACAAATTCAAACAATTACTAGGACAGCAAGCACAACAAAATGAAAAATTAATTAGCCCTAAAACAATTCCTACAATTGCAGAAAAATACTATCAGTTTCGCTATTATTTTTCAGAGGCAGAACAAGCACAATTAGGTTTGTTATTACCAACCCAACAACTCACTAATTACAAACGCTACCAAACCAACTCCTTAAACGATGCCATGCGATTTGATGTAGAAAGTTATATGAGTGGTGGAATTTTGGTGAAAACAGACAGAGCTGCTATGGCCAATAGCTTAGAATTACGTGCGCCTTTTTTAGATACCGATTTTGCTAATTTCTGCTTATCTTTACCAGATGAGTTTAAGGTAAATAAAACCCAAGAAAAAATAGTTTTACGAGAAGCCTACCAACATTTATGGACTCCCGAAATTACTGCCCGAAACAAACAAGGCTTTGGTGGGCCAATGCCACAATGGTTGCAATTACCAGCAGTAGTTGCTTTAAAACAAAATTATTTAGAAAACTCTAATGGTAAAATATTTGAAGTACTTTCGTTTGATGGAGTGCAACCTTTTGTAAATAAAAACAACCAACAAACTTGGTCGCTTTTAGTTTTGGCTATTTGGATGGAACAATATAATTTTAGTATTGCATGAAAGGGTACAGTTCCATTTTAATGTAAAGTAATAATTACATTTAAAACAATGTCATCCCTATTCGATAGATAACGCTAAATTCCCCTCCTCGGAGGGGCGAGGGGAGGGTTAACCCAGCATATTAATAAACCCAAAAATGAGTTTCGCCGATAAAACCAACATTTTAAAAGGGTATAAAATAGGAATAAAGTCCTAAACTAAAATAGAACCTCACTTACATGAAATGGACACAAATAATTACCACAGCCAAAGCCTACAAATGGTGGCAATACAAAGTCCCTTTGTACATGGCAGTCGTATACGCCATACTATTTTTAGAGAATTTTTCTTTTGGTTTTTTTCAATTAACAAGTGTTTTGTTGGCTTTTTTAGTAGCCATTATTGGTTTAGCCGCTTTTGGACATTTTTTTAACGATTGTTTTGATATTCAGCAAGATGCACTCGTAAATAAATATAATGTAGCGCAGCAATTTACTAGCACAAATAGAGGCTTAATATTAGCGGCACTATTGTTTTTAGCCGCAATTCCTTGGTGGTATTTACCCTTTAATTATTACAACAGTTTTTTTTTACTTTTACAAACCCTACTGCTAATTATTTATTCTTTACCCCCTATTCGATTTAAAGAAAAAGGTATTTTAGGAATAATTACCGATGCGCTATATGGCTATACTGTACCCATGCTAATTACTATTTTTACCTTTATTTTTTTTATAGAAAATAAAGCAGTTGAAAATTACGAACAGGTAGGAATTATATTTTTAACTTGGTCTTTTTTAGCAGGCTGTAGAGGTATTTTATTTCATCAAATTCAGGATGCAAAAAATGATGCAGCAGCAAATGTTAATACCTTTGTATTAAAATACGGACTTAGTAGAACAACCAATTATTTAAAAATAATTACCCTAGTAGAAGGAATTTGTTTTTTATATTTATTAGCTAATTATTCGCTGGTTTTATTGGCTTGTTTTTGTATTTATGTGCTTTGGCGTGCCTTTCAAATTCGGTTTATGTGGTCAGAACGATTTAATCCTATTTATGAAAAAAATAGAATTACTTTTGTACGAATTTATGGTTATCTTTACCTCAACGATTTTTATGAAAAATGGCTAGGAGTTATTTTATTAATCATGATGAGTTTTTATGAACCTACTATGCTATTTATTTTAATAGGCCATTCTATTTTATTTCCTAATGGATTACTAGCGTTTTTCCAAAAGGATTTCAGAGATATTTTAGGCGGTTATCATGAAATGATGAAGCATATAAAAAAAAATTAATAAAGCAATTAATGGCAAAGATATTGGTAACAGGTGCAGCAGGATTTATAGGTTTTCATTTGTGTCGGTTTTTATTGGCGCAAGGGCATAAAGTATGCGTCTTAGATGCTTTATTTTTACCCCATCAAAAAATAAAAAAAGCACGTTTAAAAGCATTAAAAAAGCAAGCTAAAGACCAGTCTTTTGTTTTTGTTCAATTTTCATTAAATGATGCGGATAAGCTCCATCAATTATTTAAACAACAGCAATTTAATTATGTAGTACACCTAGCAGCACAAACTGGTGTGCGTCGTTCGGTAACAGAACCGCAGTTGTATGTAGAGAGTAATGTAGTTGCTTTTATTAATTTGCTAGAAGCTTGTAAAAAATACCCTGTTCAACATTTAGTCTATGCCTCTAGTTCATCGGTTTACGGACAAACGGAAGCACTTGTTTTTAAAGAGGATGCGCCAGCTAATCAACCCTTATCTATTTATGCTGCTTCTAAAAAAGCTGCCGAAATGATGGCCTATAGTTATGCCCATTTGCATCAAATTAAAAGTACAGGCTTACGCTTTTTTACGGTTTACGGTCCCTGGACACGACCAGATATGGCCGCCTATTTATTTGCAGAAGCAATTTTGAATAACCAACCTATAAAAGTATTCAATCACGGACAACAGCAGCGAGATTTCACCTATGTAGCGGATGTCGTACAAGTTATTGAGCAAGTGTTATTTCGTGGGCAGCCAAGCACTAATGTTCCGCATCAAATATTAAATGTGGGCAATCAAAATGCAGTTCCTTTATTGGATTTTATTAGTTGTATAGAAAAACATTGTGGTAAAAAAGCACAATTACAAATGATGCCCGCCCAAGCAGGCGATGTGCAACACACACAAGCAAATACCAATAAGTTGCAACAATTGATTAACTTTAAACCAAGTACACCTTTAGACACGGGCATTGCGGCTTTTGTAGATTGGTTTAAACAGTATCACAGCATTACCTAGTGTATAAGGTTCCCTAAAAATTAAAATCGAAGCAAATAGTTCACCGGTCACTGAGCGTAGTCGAATGCGCTGTACTGAGCGAAGTCGAAGTATGTGAGGTGAACGGGCTTAAAGGTAGAGAAAAGGATGTTTCTATGCATCCTTTCTCACATTTCGACTACGCTCAATGACCGAAAGGGGGAATGGTAACGATAAACTATCAGTTATATTAAGTCTTGGCTTAGTAGTAATATCATCACTTATAAAATGGATACCAAAAACAGATTTATTTTTGTGGTTTGCGGCGCAGACGAACACATCGAAACACTAAACTTGGCATTGCTGTACCTAAAAAAGTTTTCGCAAAACGAAATATGGGTATTGACCGATACCACTAGAAATACGCTTGCGATTAATCATCCAAAGGAATTTGTTATTGATGAAGAAACACCCAAACATTTCGACCATCACCAAGCAAGTATTTACCTCAAAACAGGCATCCATAAATTTGTAGATTTGCAACACAACTATTGTTACTTAGATACAGATGTGTTAGCCGTTAATCTGCAAGTAGATACTATTTTTGAACATTATAAAGCACCCATCACCTTTACTTCCGACCATTGTAAAATGCCAGCCTTTAGCCCGTATGCGTTAAACTGTGGGTGCAAAGCTAATAATGATAAAGCGTGTGCCGAATTAAAACAATTAATTAATCGTTATGAGCAATTTAATAATACACCGGCATTAAAATCAAAATTAGCAAGGCTATTAAGTGCAATTAATGATTACAAAAATTTAAATGAAAATGATACACCAACAATAGTCGAAAAAAGAAAACATTTATTTGAGTTATTTAAACAAGCTCGAAATCCAATCTGGAAATTTTCCTTTGTATTCTTATTTAAAATTCTACCTAAATATAAACGTGCCCTAACACAATCTGTTTGGTACGATTGGGATGGAAACGTAATTGCCATTGGTTTTAAGAAGTATATGAACGACAAAGGGTTTTATTATAAAAAATCAAATAGTTCTTGGTACGATAAAACTGGCAATTTAATTTATGTAGAGGTTGCTAAAAAAGTAGCAGAAAATAGCCATTTTATTTGGGATAAAAAAAATCAAACTTGGCTCAATGGAAAAGGAGAAAAAGTATTTGAATTAACCTGTAATCATTTACCCGAAAAAATAAAATCAAAATTTAATATTGAAGTAAAAGACGCTAATTTTCAGCATTGGAATGGCGGCGTATTTATGTTTAATAAGGAATCCGTTAATTTTTTAGATTCGTGGCATAATATGACCATGGAAATATTTAAAGACCCCGAATGGAAAACTCGTGACCAAGGCACCTTAATTGCAAGCGTTTGGAAACATGGTTTACAAAATCATTACCGCTTTCCCATCACCTACGATTTTATTGCCGATTACTACAAAGCCAACATCAGCTTTAAACCCGAAAAAGGTTTTTCTTTAGATAGCGGACATACCTATTTGCAACCTCACTTTGTACATATTTACCACCATTGGGCAGATAAAACTTGGGACGTTTGGCAATGGGTAGAAGAGGTTTTGGAAGGAGCTTAGTGTGAGCCCTGTTTTTTTTTACCACAAATTTCGCGGATTAGTACAGATTTTTAATAATTATACTAAACCATATTAGGTTTTGAGCATTTGATACAAAAAATCGCATAATATATGATTCTTCGTGTCCTTTTAGGCGAAGCCTCCTTTGTGTCTCTTAAAAATACTACTAAAAGTAATGTTGGCCTACCATCTACAATTATTAGTAAACTAAAAAAACTTAGTGTTCTTTGTGTGCTCTGGGGCTTCGTGTCAAAAAAATATTTCTTTAAATTTACACAAAAGCTATAGTGCTTGAGTACACAGTTGGACATTTTACAATGCCGTAGGCATGACCGACATTGTAGCGTCGGAATTTATTCCGATGTAAGGCAATTTCAGTAGAAAAAAGTGCCGTAGGCACGATCCACACATATGTAATTAATTAGGTTTGTTGAAAATGTCTAGCTGTGTGGTGCTTGAGTATAACTGCGTCAACAAAAAAATCTGCGTAAATCTGTGCTAATCTGTGGTCCAGAAATTGGTAGCAAAAAAAGAGCCTCCAAACAAACACCAAATAATAAATGAAAAAAGCATTTTGCACCATATCAACCTACAGCCATTTATACAAATCATTGGCATTAGCACAATCGGTACAAGCACATCAACCCGATGTAGCTTTTAATTTATTAATTACCGACCGTACCCACCTTTCTCCTAATGAAATAGATGTACCCAATATTAAAGTTTACACCCTAGCAAAAATGCTACACCTCCCAATGGCAAAGGAAATTATGACTCGTTATAAAAATAAACCCGACCGTTTGCGTTGGTCCTTAAAACCTATTTTACTGCAATATTTATTGACTAAAGAAAAATATGATACGGTAGTATATGGTGACAATGATTTGTATTTTTATCAACCATTTAATTTTTTATTTAACGACTTAAAAACACATGCCATTTTATTAAACCCACATTGGCGCATTTATGAGGTCGCCCAAATAGGTTGGCTAGAATGTAATTTTAAAGAGGGCTTATACAATGCAGGATTTATAGGGGTAAACCAACAAGCCATCCCTACTTTGCAATGGTGGGCCAAAGCCTGTGAACACGAATGCAAACGCCGCCCAAAACGAGGTTTATTCGACGATCAAAAATACCTCGACTTGGTACCCATTATTGAACCAACTGCTAAAATAATTCGCCATCAAGGATGCAATGTAGCTTATTGGAATATTACAGAATGCAAGCGCACCCTAGTAAATAAGGACATTTTAATTAATGAAAAATACCCCATCATTTTTATCCATTTTGCCCTCACTACTTTACAAGCCATTCAAGAAAAAGAAGACCCTTTATTAATCTCATTCCTAGAAGAATACCTAGCAGCACTTAAAAAAAGAAACCCTAAATTTACCATCCCTACTCGTCCTAAAAAAACATGGTACTACCAATATTACGAACGAGTAAGATGGTCGTTTAATAAAAGAATGAAAAAGTATTTTTTTTTTACTAAAAAAGTTGCGTTGCTTTTTTTAAGATAGCTGCTTTTGAAAGGATATCCTTTTTCAAAGAAAAAAGCAGTAGTATACTGGCTAAATGTTGTTCAAGGTACCTGTACTTTGAATCTCCAGATTCAAAGCAGAAGCCAGAACTATGATGCTAGTAGCGAACTGCCGAGCAGCAATCAGTCTGTAAATCAACGACTTAGGGGCTTGCCATCTGGAGATGTCAAGTACAGTTTGCTCCGAATTGCTATTTTTTTGTGCAATTTAGTACGAACAACTACTAGGACTTTTCTTAGCAAAAAGAAACAAGTATATTCAAAAAACTAGCAAGACTAAAAGGTATCAATAAGCCCAAAATGGCCGCATAATTGTAGTGCAATTTTGAACAGCCTACCCCATCGGGGTTTACTGTTTATAGCAAAGGACATCAATAAATTTCTGAACTCCATAGGAGTGACCTGTTTAATGATCATTTTTATCGGGTCACTCCTACGGAGTTTGTTTCTGGGGAATCTTATAGCTATAAACAGGTTATCCCTACGGGATTTTTTTATTGAGGTAGTTCCAATTTGTTTTCTCAGAGAAAAATCGGTGAAAGCCAAGTAAATAGTGTCAGCAGTACAAAAGAAATTAATGAACAAACACCCCAAAATATCCATCATAACCCCTTCCTATAATCAGGCAGATTATTTGGAAGAAACCATCTTGTCGATTATCCAACAGGGGTACCCTAATTTAGAGTACATTATTATTGATGGAGGAAGTACAGATGGTAGTATCGACATTATTAAAAAATACGAAGCCCAAATAAGCTATTGGGTAAGCGAAACAGACGAAGGGCAATACGATGCGGTACAAAAAGGATTCGATAAATCTACAGGGGAAATTATGGCTTGGATAAATGCCGATGATAAATACCACCACAATGCTTTTTTTGCCGTAGCAGAAATATTTAAAACCTTCCCACAAGTACATTGGTTACAAGGTTACCCTACCGAATACAACGAACAAGGCGTAACCATTAATAGAATTACCCTACCTTGGGCACGTTGGTCAAAATACCGTTACCATACCTACGATTTTCAGTTTATCGAACAAGAATCGTGCTTTTGGACCCGCAGCCTTTGGGAACGGGCTGGCGGTTACATCAATACCGATTTAAAACTGGCTTCGGATATGGAACTATGGATGCGTTTTTTTAGACACGAGCAATTATACACTACTTTAATTTTACTAGCAGGATTTAGGCATCGTACTAGTAATCAAAGGTCTAAAGATTTTAGAGAAACATATTTGGAGGAGTGTTTACAAACCATAAAAAAAGAATGGGAAGGGTTTTCGTTGCTACAAAAAATCCATTTGCGCTGCCTACAAATTATTGGCCCTTTTTTCGGATTGTTGTTCTTTTTTCATCTGCCATTGGTCGGTTATTTCTACATAAAACTATACCGACTGCCTAGGGTAATAGGTTTTGATATAGATAATAACAAATATTGTTTCACACACGAGCAAGCCAAGCATCCCCCCATTATAATAAGAGGTAAACAGATTTCTATAGATGGAACTTTAAAATGGTTGGGCATCAGAAAATGAAACGTATTATATGTCTATTTTTTTAGTTCATTCCTCATAAATTGATACGTTTTTTTTATACCTGCTTCCAAAGAAACACCGTATTTCCATCCCAGTTTATTTAATTTACTTACATCCAATAATTTACGAGGCATACCATCGGGCTTAGTCGTATCAAATTTAATACGTCCATTATAACCCACTATTTTTTTAATCAATAAAGCTAAATCCCCAATCGAAATATCAATACCTGTACCTACATTTATCCACTGTGCAGCCTCGTAATTTTGCATTAAAAAAATAGCGGCATCTGCTAAATCATCTACATATAAAAATTCCCTTTGAGGTTTGCCACTGCCCCATACCATCACCTGTGGTAACTGATTAATTTTGGCTTCGTGAAATTTTCTTAATAGGGCAGGTAGCACATGCGAGTTTTGTAAATCATAATTATCGTTAGGGCCATAAAGGTTGGTAGGCATGGCACTAATAAAATTACAGCCATATTGTTTGCGATAACTTTCGCACATTTTAATACCTGCAATTTTAGCAATAGCATAAGCCTCATTACTAGGTTCTAATTTGGCACTCAATAAGGCATTTTCGTTAATAGGTTGTGTGCTTAACCGGGGGTAAATACAAGAAGAACCTAAAAATAATAACTTTGTTACTTGGTGTTGATAAGCAGCATGTATTACATTGGTTTGTATGGCTAAATTGTCGTAAATAAAAGTGGCGGGATAGTTGGAGTTGGCTAAAATACCTCCTACTTTGGCGGCAGCTAAAAAAACATAATCGGGTTGTTGTTGCTCAAAAAAATGTTGAACAGCAGCTTGATTTCTTAAATCTAGTGTTGAAGAGGGGCGCAGTATAAGATTTTGATAACCAGCAGCTTGTAAATATCGTACTAAGGCAGCACCCACCATACCCATATGACCTGCTACATATATTTTATCATTTAATTTCATGGGAAGATAAGTAGTCTTTATTTAGTTTTTGTTTCACTAACTGCATATCGTAAGCTACCATTTCGCTAATCATATCTGCTAGGCTGTATTGCGGTTGCCAGTTTAAAATTTCTTGTGCTTTACTAGCATCTCCTATTAAATGGTCGGTTTCGGTAGGTCTAAAATATTGCTCGTCAATTTTTACAACAACTTGGTTCGCATTAACTTTTACATCTGGGTTATGGCAATGTTCAATATAGCCAATTTCTGTTTTGCCAGTTCCCTCAAACTTTAGGGTAATACCCAGTTCTTGAAAAGCCATTTTTACAAAATCTCTAACCTTAGTAGTTGTACCAGTAGCAATTACAAAGTCTTTGGCGGTATCTTGCTGTAACATCAGCCACATAGCACGCACATAATCTTTGGCGTGCCCCCAATCTCTTTGAGCATCCAAATTTCCTAGTAGTAAAGTTGATTGCAAACCGTGAGCAATATGTGCTACGGCACGGGTAATTTTTCGACTCACAAAAGTTTCTCCTCTTAGCGGACTTTCGTGATTAAATAAAATACCATTACAAGCAAATAGTTGGTAGGCTTCTCGATAATTTACGGTTATCCAATAGGCGTACAATTTAGCAGCAGCATAAGGCGAACGAGGATAAAAAGGAGTTTGTTCGGTTTGTGGTATTTGCTGTGCCATCCCAAATAACTCGGAAGTAGAGGCTTGGTAAATTTTGGTTTTATTAGCCAGTCCTAAAATACGTACTGCTTCTAAAATACGTAAAGTGCCAATACCATTTACATCAGCCGTATATTCAGGCATTTCAAAACTTACCTGTACATGTGATTGTGCAGCAAGGTGATAAATTTCGTCGGGTTGTACTGCTTGTATGATTCGGATAATATTACTTGCATCGGTTAAGTCGCCATGATGTATTTGAACTGGAAATGTAGTAGGTTTATTTTTGTTTGTTGGAGTATGAAGGGTGGGCGTACATAAATGAGCAATTCGTTGCATGTTATTAGCCGAACTTCTTCGCTTAATGCCATGCACCTCATAACCTTTACCCAGCAAAAAAGCGGCTAAGTAAGATCCATCCTGTCCAGTAATTCCTGTAATTAAAGCTTTCTTCATCAAAATATAATATGCTTATTTTTTTCTTTTGATTTTGTGTGGTAATTAGTTTGAGTTACTATTACTACTCAGCATAACCTTTTAAAGCATTTTTTGAATATCGAATAATGAATATCGAACACCGAATGATGAAGTTTTCCTGCT
>JAHDBT010000735.1 GCA_020630215.1 Bacteroidota bacterium | reverse complement strand
GTCAGCAGGTAAATAAATTTTAAATCCTAAATCCTCGATTCTAAATTTTCAATGACTCCCCTCCTAGCATCAGCATATAAAAAAATCAAAAATCACATTTCAAAAATCAATAATCCCTCCCTTATTCCACATGCATATTTGCTTTTTTCGCCAGCAGCGTTTCTTCTGTTTCCACACGGTCGGGATCGGGAACGCAACAATCGACGGGGCAAACGGCGGCGCATTGAGGTTCTTCGTGAAAGCCCATGCATTCGGTACATTTATCAGGAACAATATAATAATAATCTTCCTCAACCGGAGCCATTTCTTTACTTGCGTCTACTACCTTGCCATCGGCTAAAGTAGCTTGACCTGTTAGGGAGGTTCCTTCTGCAAAAGTCCATTCAACACCACCCTCGTATATAGCATTATTGGGGCATTCTGGTTCGCAAGCCCCACAATTGATACATTCATCTGTAATGATTATAGCCATAACTATAAAATTTTAACGGTTTTACTAATTTTGTGTTTTATTTGGTTGATTGTTGCTTATTCAACAAAAATACGTTACCATTCAAAAACTGCTACAATATAAATATAGTATTGCATCCATCAAATAGAAACCCATTTTTTTGCACAAAAGTTTATTATAAATCATGAATCTAGCACAACGCATTGAATTAATGGCCGCCCTAGGGCAAGCTATGGAACAAAAACCAACGGTATTGAACAAAGCCATTTTTAGAGCCTCGCTCGAAAATCAGTGGTTTACTGCCGAAGCCATTCAACAATCAATAGCCGCCATTATACAAAAATATTTGCAATCGGAAAAATTGTGGCAATGGGTTGCCAAGTATCCTTTAGCAGCAACCGTACCAAATAAGGAAGTTGTTAAAACGGTGGGCTTGGTAATGGCAGGTAATATTCCGCTAGTAGGCTTCCACGATTTTTTGAGTGTTTTTTTGAGTGGACATCAAGCAATGGTTAAATTATCTTCCAAAGATGCCGTGTTATTTAAAGCCCTTGCCGAAATGCTGTACGAACTAAATCCTAACACTCAGGAGCGATTAGAAATAGCCGAACGCCTACAAAATTTTGATGCGATTATTGCAACGGGCAGTAATAATTCGGCTCGTTATTTTGAAACCTACTTTGGCAAATACCCCAATATTATTCGCAAAAGCCGTTCGTCGGTAGCCGTTTTAACAGGGCAAGAAAGCAAGGAGGAGATTAAAGCTTTAGGGGTAGATATTTTTCAATATTTAGGATTGGGATGCCGCAATGTATCGAAATTAATGTTGCCCAAGAATTTTGATTTTGTTAATTTCATGGATGGCTTGGAAGGTTATAATTACATGATGAACCACAACAAATTTAAAAACAATTACGATTACCACCGTTCTATTTACCTCTTAAATAGAGAACACCATTACGCCAATAATTTTTTAATGCTTGTACAAAACGAATCTGTTGCCTCCCCTATTAGCGTAGTGCATTACGAGTTTTATGCCGATGAAAACGATTTAGCAAACAAACTCATTGAGCAGAAAGACCATATACAATGTGTGGTAGGAGCAAGTACGGAGGAAGCGCAATACATCCCTTTTGGCCAAGCACAACAACCCGAACTTTGGGATTATGCGGATAAGGTGGATACAATGGGATTTTTGTGTGGGTTGTAGGTTTTTGAAATTGCTTTTTTAGATAAAAGTATCAATCTTCGCTTGCAAGGAAGGAAACAAAAAATATTGAGTAATAGTAAAAAAAAGAGTATCTTTATAAAAAGTAAAAAATAAGGTATGGGCATTTTAAAAGAAAAAGAAAGTAATTTTATCACAGAAGAAGCTTACTTCACCTTACTGGCACAATCCGACCAACGGTATGAATACCATAATGGTTATGTGGTAGCAATGGCAGGCGGTTCTCGCAACCATAATGTAATCGCGCTAAATGTAAGTGCCGAATTACGAACCCGTTTACGCAATAAAAGTTGCCGTCCTTTTACTAGCGATTTAAAGGTTTTTATACCAAGTATTAATACCTACTATTTCCCCGATGTTTTTGCGGTTTGCGGAGATGAAAGTTACTATAAAGACAGAAGTGATACGATTGAGAATCCTGTTTTGGTGATAGAAGTATTGTCGCCCTCTACTAAAGAAAAAGATCGAATTGAAAAATTTACCGCTTATCGGAGTCTTCCTTCCTTTAAAGAATATGTACTCATCCATCAAGATAAACCCTATATCGAAACCTATTTTAAGCAAGATAATGGTATATGGCAGTTTAATAATTTTCAAGGGCTGGAAGATG
Source organism: Bacteroidota bacterium (assembly GCA_020630215.1). Taxonomy (GTDB): domain Bacteria; phylum Bacteroidota; class Bacteroidia; order Chitinophagales; family UBA2359; genus JAHDBT01. Next base: position 229 of record JAHDBT010000735.1, on the reverse strand, counting down.
TGATGAAATTGCAGTCTTTGGATGTGGTAGTGCCTTTGAAGTTTGTTTATGAGGATGTTGGGTTTGAGGAGGAGGTGTCGGTATAAGTCTTTTTAGATGGAGGCTTGATTGTTAGGGGGATTTTTGTTAATTTAGCGTTTTTATTAGTTGTATTTATTTTGATAAGTAAATATTGAAAGATATAGTTAATGTAGGACATGTGCAATGAGGTTGTACGTATAAACGAGTT
>JAHDBT010000117.1:13653-15915 GCA_020630215.1 Bacteroidota bacterium | reverse complement strand
AGTCACTCAAAACCTCATTTTGCCGCACAATTAGTTTTCGGTCAGGCACTAACTATGGTCTGTGAATTATATTTATCTAGTATATTTACGACCCCGTATTAATCAACGAAGCCTGCCCTTGCCCTTGTGTGCGTAAACTTTCGAGGTACAAACGAACCGAAGAAAAGGAAATCGCTGCTTCTTCAAAATAAGCCAGTGCCGATTCTTTTTCTATAGGATTGGCTTTAAAATGCGTTAAAATATTGTTGAGGTGCATTTTCATGTGTCCCTTTTGAATGCCTGTAGTTACAAGCGAACGAACGGCAGCAAAGTTTTGTGCCAGTCCTACCGACGCAATAATGCCCATGAGTTCTGCTGCGCTTGGATTGCCTAGTAGTTCGAGCGAGCGTTTAGCTAGGGGGTGGATTTTGGTTAAGCCGCCAACCGTGCCAACGGCTAAAGGTACGGTAATAGAAAAAGTGAAGGTATCGTTTTCTATTTTGGCATCGCTTAAAGAGGCGTACTTGCCATTGCGTGCAGCATAAGCATGACCACAAGCTTCGATGGCTCTAAAATCGTTTCCTGTTGCAATTACCACCGCATCAATCCCGTTATAAATGCCTTTGTTATGTGTAGCAGCTCTATAAGAATCGTTTTTGGCAATATGTACGGCACGCACAAATTTTTGAGCAAATTCCTTCGCATCCATGGTGCCAAAATTACCTAGTTCGCCTACCTTGCAACTTACCTCACTACGCACAATACACTCAGGCGTATAGTTCGATAAAATCGACATCACCACTTGTAAATCCTGTTCTACACCATTAAATTCTTCGTACTGCGCTGCTTCATCTATCAGTATAGCAGCAAAACCTTCTAGCACCGAATTAATAAAATTGGCACCCATGGCATCGCAGGTATTAAAATCGGCTTTTAGCTGGTAATAGCCTTCTTCTACTTCGGGAAGGTATAATAATTCTAGGTTGGTAATACCACCGCCTCGTTTTTCCATATTAGCAGTAATATCTTTTACGCCAGCTATTAATTTATCTTTAATGGCATTAAAAAAGCTGTAAAATTTAACGGGGTCGCCATGCCATATAAAATGCACATGTCCTACTTTGGTCATGCTTAATACGGTGGCTTTAAAACCGCCTCTGTTAGACCAATATTTTGCGCCACTAGCAGCAGCAGCCACCACCGAACTTTCTTCGATAACCATCGGAATGCAGTAGGCTTTATTATTAATCATAAAATTAGGAGCAACGCCATAAGGCATGTAAAAATTGGTAAGCGTATTTTCACTAATCCCATCAAACAATCTTTGGGCTTCTACATTGGTATGCCAAAAACTAGCAAATTCTCTAGCAACATCCATTGGGCCGGAGGTGAAAAAGTGTTTGGCTAACCAAGCTAGTTTTTCTGGCTTAGAAAACTTTGAAAAACCAGCAATCATTTTATCTTTTGTTCTCATGGTAGATATGATAAGTTATTTATTATTTGCAATTTGATTGGCAAACTTTTTTACACGCTGCAAGTTATTAGGTTCAGTATTAGGATAACCATACGGCTAAAGTATAAAGTTTCAAAACTTTCAATATTTATTGAAAGTTAAGCCTTTTTTATGGAGATGGCAAAAAAAAATAATCTCTCCTTTAATTTTTATGCAAAAAAGCAGCTTTTTTAACAGTAAAATGTAGGGGTGAGTTTATTTTTGACTTAATTTTACAAGAATGTAGCGAAAAATCGCTGCTAAATTAGGGGGAATCCTGAGAAATAACAAATATCGAAGCTAACAAATTGTATGGTTTGGTGATTTTAAGACTACTATTTCGTTTTTATGACCTATTTATTTTTACCTTGTGCCATATCCATTCACTAAAACAAAACCATTATGGCAAGCATATTTTCTAGAATTGTGGCTGGCGAAATTCCTAGTTACAAAATAACCGAAGACGAACGTTTTTACGCTTTCCTAGATATTAATCCCCTAGCAAAAGGACACACGCTGGTTATTCCCAAACAAGAAACGGATTACCTCTTCGACCTAGCAGACGACCTGCTAGGCGACCTAATGATTTTTTCCAAAAAAGTAGCCGCCGCTATTGAAGCTATTGTGCCTTGCAAAAAAGTGGGGGTTGCTGTAATTGGCCTAGAAGTACCTCACGCACATATACACCTCGTACCCATCAACGGCGTACACGATATAGATTTTACCAAACCCAAATTGCAACTCACTCAAACCGAGTTTACGGCATTAGCGGAGGCAATTAGTGGTAAAGT
>JAHDBT010000117.1:3882-13553 GCA_020630215.1 Bacteroidota bacterium | reverse complement strand
ACTTTTTCTTCTCTGGATTAGCCGCTAAAAAATCTTTCCAATTTTTGTAATTCCCTTTGCCTTTCATTTTTTGGTAAAGGGGAGAGCTGGTTTGTAAATGATGACAAACGGCTACGCCTAAAGCATCAGTTGCATCAAAATATTTGGGCATGGTATCTAGGGACAGCATACTTTTTAGCATGGCAGAAACTTGTGGCTTAGAAGCATTGCCATTACCCGTAATAGATTGTTTTATTTTTTTAGGCGCGTATTCTTGCACAGGAATGTTTTGCACCATAGCGGCGGTAATAGCAACCCCTTGCGCCCTGCCAAGTTTTAACATCGACTGTACATTTTTTCCGTAAAAAGGAGCTTCAATAGCCATTTCGTTGGGCTGGTAGGTGTTGATTAAAAAGGAAATTTTTTCAAAGATTTTTTGTAGTTTGGTGTAATGGTCGGCATACTTTTTAAGCTGCACTACGCCTAGGCTGTGGATGAAAATTTTGCTTTTCGGTTTTTTAATAATTTCAATAATAGCATAACCCATAATGGTAGTCCCAGGATCAATGCCAATAATGCGTTGATTAGCAGGGGCAGTACTAGCATTCGCTTTTGCCTTGACGACTGTTTTTTTAGTCGTCAAGGCAGTAGCGGCTTCCTTTAGTGTCTTTTTTTTCTCAGTTGGGGGCATGTTAATGTTGTATGATAGCCTACAAAGATACAACATTTATTGGCACTAGTAAGCAATTAATACCTCACCGCATTCACGCCAATTTTACTAGCATAACAACCACAAAGGGGATTATTCTCTTGGAGTTATCCAATAAAACACCATTGCATCGAGCTAATTTCATTAAAATTGTAAAGGAAGGAAGGCTAGACAGTATGATATTTCATCGAGTATTGGAAGACTTTGTTGTTCAGGCTGGAGAATATGACGCTTTGAAATCGGCTAGAATGGATGCAAGCGTTTTGGAGAAACTAGATTACACGATTTTTGAAAAATAGTAAGTCTTTGCTTCGATTTGTATTTTAGGTGATAAATTATTCTTCCTCCAAAGCCGCTACTTGCAAAACCTTTTTCTTAGCAGGCTTTTTACGTTCTACCCTTCTAACAATCAAACGAGTCCCTTTATCATACCGCAAGTAACTCCACGCCCAATTCACAAAAACAACCAAGCGACTTCTAAAATCTACTAGCAGCATTAGGTGTACAAACATCCAAGCAAACCAAGCAAAGAGTCCTGCAAATTTTATTTTACCCATATCTACAACGGCAAGGTTTCTGCCAATAGTGGCCATGGTGCCTTTGTCTTTGTATTTAAAGGGCAACATGTTTTGTCCTTTAGCCAAGCGATTTAAGTTTTTGGCTAAATGTGTACCTTGTTGTCCCGCTACTGATGCCAACATTGGATGTCCTTCGGGATAATTTTCTAGGCGCATACGGGCTACATCTCCTAGAGCAAAAATAGCTTGGTGGCCTTTCACCTCATATTGCTCATTCACTTCCACTCTGTTGCGTTGTACTGCCGATGCATCCAAACCATTAACTACATTCCCTTTTACCCCTGCCGTCCATATTAGCGTGCGAGTATGTAAGTTCTCTTTATCAGTTGTTACGATTTCTCCGTCGTAATCGGCTACCCTAGTATTGAGCCATACATTTACGCCCATTTTTTTAAGAAACTTTTCCGATTTTTGCGCTGCATTTTCGCTCATATTTCCTAGCACCTTATCCGTTGCTTCAATCACATGGATTTGCATTTTTCTGATGTCTAAGTCGGGGTAGTCTTTAGGCAGGATGTATTTTTTGAGTTCTGCCAATGCGCCTGCTAGTTCTACGCCTGTTGCACCTGCGCCTACAATTACAAAGTTCATCAGGCTTTCTCGTTCTTTTACACTTTCGGTATTTAAAGCCTGTTCAAAATTTTGTAGAATAATGCTGCGGAGGTCTAGCGCTTCTACTAGACTTTTCATGGGGAAGGCGTGTTTTTCCATATTGTCCATCCCAAAAAAGTTGTTGGCAGCACCAGTTGCCATTACCAAATAATCATACGGTAAATCGCCAATACTGGTATGCACGGTTTTAATGCTTGGGTCAATGTACTGCACTTCCGTCATTCTAAAATGGAAATGTTTTTTGCCTGTAAACACCTTTCGTATAGGGTACACTATCGAGTCGGCTTCGAGTCCCGAACTTGCTACCTGATACATAAGCGGTTGAAAAGTGTGGTAGTTGTTTTTATCCAACAGCACCACTTGGTATTGCTGGCTGTTTATTTTTTTGCAGAAATTTAATCCCGCAAAGCCACAGCCAATAACAACGATTCTTGGGAGATCTATTTTTGGTATATCCATTTGGTTTTTTTTGTTAGCATTCAGCCCATTCGCTTCGCTCATTTTCAGCAGTCAGACCGCTTCGCTGTCAGGTCTATATGCTGACGATTTTTTAACAATTATCATTATTCGTTTTGCTGCTAGTTGTGATATTAGCAGGCTGACTGCTGACAGCAAACGCAGTTTGCGATCTGACCGCTGACAGCTTTTCAAGCCTCTAATTTAATCAACAAATCCTTTAGCAAAATAGTGCCTAAAAACTCGTTTTTTGCATGAATTTGAAGGAGCTGTTTGTTAGCCGATTTGTGGAGCTGTAAACGGCCTTTAAAAAGTTGATTTTGGTCGCCTTTTAAATCGCTTATCAATTGTTTTATTGGCACTTTTCGGCAGACCCATTCGGTATCGTTTTTTAGTACAATAAGACGTACTTTTTCATCAGCAATTTCTATAGATAAAGTATAATTATTGGGTAGGGTAAAGTGTGATTGTTTCATCGAAAAAAAAGTTTAGGCAAAGTGCATCCAATGAAGGTGTAAATAATCCGCAATTTATTACTTTTTTTCTGTTTTTTTACTTACCTTTGCAGCCACTTTTAAAAAATAAATTTTTGTTCCTTGAGTTCTTTAAGCAATAACGAGCCGCATTTTAAACCGTACAATATTACATTAGTAGGGCTGCAAATGGGGCAACACGATTTTACTTTTTCATTAGATGATGCATTTTTTGCTCATTTTGGGAAAGCTCCTTTAGAAGCAGCTAATTTTACTGCGAAGGTTGAATTAGAAAGAAAAAGCGATTTTTTTGTACTAGGCTTCGACATTAACGGAACAAGTAACGTAGAGTGCGACCGTTGTTTAGGTAGGTATGATATGCCTTTAAGGGTTAAGCGAGAAGTGTTGGTGAAATACCAACATGCCATGATGCCTAATAAGGAAGATGAAATTAACATCCTCTATATTTTACCCGAAACAACCGACATTAATATTGCACAGTTATTGTTTGAATTTGTGGTATTAAACTTGCCAATAAAAAAAATCCCTTGCGATTACGGAGATTTTGAATGCAACGAAATCGTACTTAACAAGTTGGACGAAGCTAATCGTTTAGACGCAGGTAATACAGAACAGGAACAAAAAATAGACCCTCGTTGGGCAGCTTTGCAAAAGCTAAAAAACAAGGACAAAAAGTAAAGTTTATTAGTAGAGGGTAGAAAGTAGTAGGTATTTGGACGGTTCCGCTTCGCTGCACTGGTGCAAAGTAGCCACAATTTTTATCTTTTGCTGAACTTGTAAAAAACAAAAGAATAAATTAATTAGTCAAATCAAAGGAGGTTTTACCTCTATTAAAAAGTTTTAACGATGGCACATCCTAAGAGGAAGATATCGAAGACTCGTAAGAGAAAAAGACGTACACACTACAAAGCTCCTATGCCAAATGTGGTTAGTTGTAGCAACTGTGGTTCACCTACTTTATGGCACCGTGTATGTGGCGAGTGTGGAAATTACAGAGGTCAAGTAGCTGTTCAAAAAGATGACTTTTAGATAGTCGCTCCTTTGTTTTCTATATTATCTTTTATAAAAATCTGCTCCGTATTTTTTACGGAGCAGATTTTTTTTTGGCGGTAAATGAAAGGAGACTTTTGTAGGGATAAGTATCCTGTTGTTTGGAAGTCCCGTAAAGAAAATTCATGAATTTTCTCTACCTTTGGCGACTATGGAAAAATCCTTGGAAGAAATACAGCATTTAATGGATATGGTGCAGTACGAACGCACCGAAGAAGAAGTACAGTATCAGGCCCTAATTAACGACACTACTATTGGGCATCGCCGTAAAATGGGCGTGTGTTGGTATCCTGTGGTTATTGAAAATGAAGAGATAGGCATGGGCGAACAGTGGATACTAGATATACAACGAACAGGGCATGAAAAAATTTACCACCATTTTTCGTCGGGGCAAACGGCGGAGTTGTTTTGTAATGCCTACGAAGGTAACGAACGCCTAGCTGTAAAAGGCGTAATTAGGCGAATACGAGGCAATAATATTCAGCTAATTGTTAAAAACGATGATTTACCAGAATGGATTGCCGATGGTAAACTAGGCTTGGATATGCTGTATAATGAAGCCACTTTTAAGGAAATGGAATTTGCCCTACAACGTTTGAGTTCTGCCAATCAAAACCGCCTAGCAGAACTGCGAGAAATTTTATTTGGTTTTAAAAAACCCTCCTTTTCCAGAGAACATTATGCCGTAGATTATCCCGACTTAAACGCTTCGCAAAACCGTGCGCTCGCACAAATTGGTAAAGCCGAAGATATTGCCATTATTCATGGCCCTCCTGGAACGGGTAAAACAACAACAATTGTAAAAGCCATACAAGCTTGTGTTAAAACAACATCGCAGGTATTGGTATGCGCGCCTAGTAATACGGCTGTTGATTTACTATCGCAAAAACTAGTAGAACAAGGTGTTAAAGTGGTGCGTTTAGGGCATCCTGCTAGGGTAAACGAGCAATTGTTTAACCACACTTTAGATGCTCAAATTACTGCTCATCCCGATTATAAACAATTAAAACAAACCCGTAAGCAAGTACAGCAAGTACGAAAAAAAGCTTGGAAATTTAAGAAGCATTTTGGCAAGGAAGAACGAGAAGAACGCCGTGCCTTACTCACCGAAGCACGGGAAATGTTGGATTATGCCCGCAATTTAGAACAGAGTATTTTAGCTGGCGTACTGCAAAGTGCACAGGTAATTACTTGTACCTTAGTAGTATCGAGCAGCCGTATTATGCGGGATCGTTTTTTTGATACCGTGTTTATTGACGAAGCAGGGCAAGCACTAGAACCTGCTACTTGGATACCGATATGTAGAGCGAATAGGGTGGTATTGGCAGGGGATCATTTTCAGTTGCCGCCTACGGTAAAATCTATGGATGCTCAAAAAGGAGGACTGATGACTTCCCTCTTTGAAAAATGTATTACCCGCCTAGCAGCCGACATCATGCTAGACACACAATACCGCATGAATGAAAAAATTATGCAGTTTTCTAGCCAGGAGTTTTACGATAAGAAACTGGCTGCTCACGAAAGCGTTTCTGCAATAACACTAGGGGAGGATATGCTACTAGGTACTCCCGTTGATTTTATTGATACGGCTGGTTGTGGTTATACCGAAAAGAAAAATGAAAATACCCTGAGTACGGGCAATTTGGAAGAAGCTCAGTTATTGTATAAATACCTAGGAATGGTAATGACGGAGTTGATTGCCGAAAATGCCGAACAAGCTGCGCTCACAACAATTGGCATTATTTCGCCCTATAAAGAACAAGTAACTATTTTGCGGGATGAGTTGGTGAATCAGGAAGTGTTGTTGCCCTACAAAGATAATATTGCCATACATACAGTTGATGGGTTTCAAGGACAAGAAAGGGATGTTATTGCCATTAGCATGGTGCGGAGTAATGACAATGGTGAAATTGGATTTTTAAGTGATATTAGAAGGATGAACGTGGCAATGACCCGTGCAAAACGGAAGTTAATAATGGTAGGAGATAGTGCAACATTAGGAAATCACTCGTATTACAAACGCCTGATGAAATACATTGATAAAATAGAGGCTTACCACAGTGCTTGGGAGTTTATGTATTAGGAAGGGGGCATTTAAAATTTAAGAGCGAATATTTAGAATTTAGAATTTTTGATATGCTGGTGGAAGGGAAGTTTGAAATTTGGTTATTGATTATTATTTGAAAATTGTGATTTGGTAATTGATTATTAAGAAGTTTGATTTTTGATTTTTGATTTTTTTTCCTGCTGCCGCTAGGGAAGTTTGAAACTTGGTTATTGATTATTATTTGAAAATTGTGATTTGGTAATTGGTAATTGGTAATTGGTCATTAGCTTTTTAGCCTTCCTCCAAATAGTGAAGAGGACCAGCTTACGCCGAATCCCCTTCAGTTATATTTCCCCAAACTATTAGATTGGTTGATTGAACAACCATTTATAATGTGACTTAATTTTGTCGATAATCGACCAACTCTTTTTTGAGTGCTTTTCTGGCAAAGAAAATGCGACTTTTTACCGTACCTAAAGGCAAAGACAAATCTTCGGCAATTTCTTGGTATTTAAAGCCTTTATAGTGCATTAAAAACGGCACTTTATATTCTTCGTTTAAACCATTTACTGCTTTCATTGCATCTTGCATTACAAAAGCACCTTCCGCTTTATTTTTTATCGAATTATTATTAGAGTTAATGTAATAATTATTATCGGTAGTATCTATAATGGTGTTTTGACGTGCCTTTCTGCGATAGCCATTAATGAATATATTACGCATGATGGTGAATAACCAAGCCTTTAAATTGGTGCCATCACGATATTTTTCCTTATTAATTAAAGCACGATACATTGTTTCTTGCAATAAATCGTTGGCTTCATCTATATTGCGAGTTAAATTAATTGCATAAGGCTTTAAGTTAAAAGACAAGCCCGCTACTGTGTCGCTGAAATTTATTAGCTGCATACCTTTCTATTTTTTTCTCAAATTTAAGGCATATCTCTGAGTTTTGCAAGTTTTTGTTTAATCTTTTGATATTAAAAGTTAAACAAAAATAGCGTATTTTGGAAACTTTAAAAAGAAAAGTAAAACCTTTTTTTGAAAGTTACATATAAATAGTCGATGATTTTTAATGTGAAATTGTTTAATAATCAATTAATAAGAGAAACAATCGTTTTTAATTGTCAATGTTTAAACATTGAAAACTATTGAAATTTTTTTAGTTTTTGTTTATACTTCGTTAAGTTTTGTTAAACATTTTACTTGTCTGCAAATTTACAAAAAAACCATTAATAACTACTATTGATAGCTATTAATGGTTGCTGTTTTTTTTGGATTATTGTGTTTGATTGGCCTTATTCTACTCTATCTATAATAAGTCCAACATCTACAACTCCTAGAAGTTTGTCAACAGAAGTTATTTGTTCGAGTTCGTATTCAAAAGTGCCTTTTTCCTTGAAGGTAGTATTTTGGGCAATAGGTAATTCTATATCCCATAGGTCGCTCATGCCTTCCCCCATGTTTTTGCCTTTCGAATCTTTTATGAGCATCGTAAAAGTGTCGCTTGTTTTTTTATTACTAGGGCTTATCCTAGTTACTTTTATTTTTATATCGTTTACGGGAAAAGCATCAATTACCCGAACGGCTAAAATTACATCTACTTTTTGAGGAGCTTCGGTTATTTTAACTTTGTAGTTAAACTTTTGTCCTTTTTCCCAAACGTAATTGGGTACTTTTACAAAGTGTTTGTATAAGCGATTACTATTACAAGCCGAAAAACTGAGGGCTACTAGTAATAGGGAAATTAAAGTAATAAAGGTGTGTTTTTTCATCTGAAATGAATTTTATTTTGGGCTATTTGTAATTTAGCTTGCATGTTGATATACGCACTTAATTTTACTCATCTATTCCAATCTGTTACATTACATTCTATCTGGCACTTTTATCCCCAACAACTGCATGGCCGATTTAATGATTTTGCCTGTCGTAAAACACATTGCTACTCTAAAGGCGTTCATTTCTTCGGTTTCGTTATTAAGAATGGGTAACTCTGCCCAAAACTTGTTAAAAAACTTGGCTAAGTAAAAGGCATAGTTCGCAATGGTAGACGGATCGTAATTCTGTGCTGCTTCCTGAATAACTTCGGGATATTTGTAGTGCATCATCACCAATTTCTTTTCTATCGGATGCAAGGCATCTAATTGGAAAGTACATTGGTAGTCGCCTTCATATTTTCTTAAAATAGATTGAATACGTGCATGACTGTACTGTACAAATGGTCCCGTATGTCCTAGAAAATCAATCGACTCTTGTGGGTTAAACAGCATTCTTTTTTTAGCATTTACTTTTAAAATAAAATACTTTAATGCGCCTAGCCCAATAGTATCGTATAGTTCCTTAGCGGTTGCATCATCAAAACCTTCGGTTTGTCCTAGATTTTTGGTATGGTCGGCAGCCGTTTGTAGCATCGTTTGTACAAGGTCGTCGGCATCAACAACGGTTCCCTCTCTCGATTTCATTTTGCCCGACGGTAAATCTACCATGCCGTAAGATAAGTGGTAAATGCCCTTGGCGTAGGGTTTACCCATTTTGTGTAAAATGGCTTTTAATACCTTAAAATGATACTCTTGTTCATCGCCAACTACATATATGGAGGTGTCCATTTTATAGTCTTCGTAACGTTGTTGTGCTACGCCCATATCCTGGGTAATGTATATGGAGGTGTCGTCGCTTCTTAGGAGAACTTTATGGTCGAGTTTTTCTTCCGTTAAATCAACCATGATGGTTTTGTCTTCTTTTTGGTAAAAGAGATTTTTTTCTAATCCCTCTATTACCATAGATTTTCCCGACTTGTAAAACTCCGATTCCTTATAGGCTTTTTCGTAGTCAATGCCTAAGCTTTTGTAGGTAGTATTAAAGCCATCGTATACCCATTGATTCATTTGTTTCCATAGGGCAATGGTTGCTTCGTCGCCTTCTTCCCATTTACGCAACAGGTCGTAGGCAGCTTTTAAAATAGGAGCATCCTTTTTGGCTTCTTCGGTACTCATCCCTTTAGCTACTAATTTAGCAACTTCGGCATTGTACATTTCGTCAAACTTCACATAATACTTCCCTACAAAATGGTCGCTTTTCATGCCCGTCCTTTCGGGTGTTGCACCTTCGGCGGTTAGTTGCCAAGCAATCATAGATTTACATACGGCAATGCCTCTGTCGTTGTAAATGTTTACTTTGTGTACCTCATGTCCGTAGGCGGCTAAAATATTGGCTACGGCATTGCCCACAAACATATTTCTTAAATGTCCAAGGTGTAGCGGTTTGTTGGTATTCGGGCCAATATATTCTAACACTACTTTTTTATTGGTAGCAGGAAGTTGTCCGTAGCCATCATCGGCTAAAATGTGGTTAAAAACGTCTAGCCAATAAGTGTCGCTAATTACTAGGTTTAAAAAGCCTTTAATCACATTAAAATCAGCAATTTGTGCTACGTGTTCTTTTAGATAAGCCCCTAATTCTTCGCCTACCATTTCTGGTTTTTTGCGAGCCATTTTTACAAAAGGAAATACAACGATGGTTAAATCGCCTTCAAATTCTTTTTTGGTTTCGCTTACCAATATTTTATCGGGAGCTACGGTTGCCTCGTACAAATGTTGTAGTGCGGCAAGGGTATGTTGTTTTAAAATGTTTTCTATTTTGTTCATAGTATGATGATCCCTAGTGGGAGGATTTTAATTTTTTAATACTTTTTCTGTCACTAAATTAAAAAGATAGGAGATGGGCATTAGGCTACTTAACCATTAAGC
>JAHDBT010000117.1:0-3782 GCA_020630215.1 Bacteroidota bacterium | reverse complement strand
CTGTCACTAAATTAAAAAGATAGGAGATGGGCATTAGGCTACTTAACCATTAAGCAATTTAGCCATTAAGCAATTAAGCCATAAAACCATTAAACAGTTTAACCATTAAGCAATTTAGCCATGTACAAGCTAAACCCTATCCCTGAGTAGCGGCATACTCATGCAGTGCGAGCCGCCTCTGGCCCGTGATAATTCGGAAGAAGGTAATAGCAAAAAGGTATCGCCTTTCAGCACCTCTTCTAGGTTTGCACCAGCTTCCATCTGTTTTATAAAGGTGGATGTTTTCATCAAATTAAATCCTCGTTTTGCAAATTCTTTTTCTGTTTCTTTATTGCGGTCGTAGCCAATAACAACGCCTTCCTTTAGGGCTAATAAATTACAAGCGTCGGTCCATTGTTCTCTTTCATCGTAAGGAAAACGGCCGCCGGCGCAGTATACTATATCCACCTCTTCTTCCTTGCAGCCATAGTCTACGGTACAAACCTGGCGCAGTAAAGCTTCTAGCGAAGGAAGCGCTTTTGTTTCAATATCATAATGGCCATCTGCTAGGGGTTTACGTATAAACTGTGTTACAACTACCTCGTTATTACTGTCTTCGGCTTTTTCTTTGTGGCTTTGCAGCGTAGCAGCAATTTGGGTTTGTGTATCTTTGTTAGCAAACTTACCAAATACTATCCACATATTTCGTTTTACCATAGTAAACACCGTATCAATATGCATATAATCTCGTTTGGGCGGAATTTTTACTACCGATACCTTGCTAAGTACATTGCGGCTAAACAATTGCCTAATTACTTTTTCTACACCACTAGGCGAAGTCCGTACGCTGCAACCTATTACAAGATGTTCGGGGCTTACCATCATTACATCTCCGCCTTCTACCGTGCCTCGTTTTTTGGGGTCGTCTAGTAAAAAACTTTTATCCTCTTGCAGTTCAATTACCCTATCCGAAAAATCGCCATTTGCGGCATCTTGTTTAAATAATTCGTAGTAGGCAATGTATTTGGTAATAATAGCTTCTCGTTCTCGTGCTGCTTCTGCGGGTTTGGTTAATAACAAATGGTCGTTAATAATAATTCCAATATCACGAGTAAAAATAAAATTAGGAATGGGCGGAAAAACAAATACATCACTATCACCATCCGAAATTACCCCCGAAATAAGTATCCTTGCTAGTTGTGGTGCTGGCAATTCCATTAAAAGATTGGTAATTTTAAAGCTGCATTCTTCAGAAGCACAAATATGCGTAACCAATCGTTGTTTGGTCGCTTCTTTTTCTAAAATGCGAATCAGCAAACGTTCTATATCCATTACCTTATCCGAGTTAAAATAGGCATCCTTATTAGAGGGCTTAAAAAAATCGCCTCCAGTATGCCGCCCTCTAATTTTATCAGGGTCAAGTACCCACAATAATACTTTGAGGTACTCTTTGTATTCGGCACGCATTTTTTCAATATCTACAATATCGTCGTACAGCCATTCTTCCGATTTGCGAGGTACAATTTTCCCAATTCCAGCATCGGGACTGTGAACAAGTAGGCGGCGTAAAGTGCCTATTTCGGAGTTAACATGAATTGGTTGATTTGTATTCATAACATTTTAGTATTTCTAGGTCGCATTATTTAATAGATAGTAGCGCAATTTTGTGTAATTTTGCACAAAAATACAAAAATAGTTGATACTGAAATTGGAGTAATTTAAAATATGGAAACAAACAGCAGCATATTAGGAATAGATATTGGCGGTACTGGAACAAAAGGTGCAATTGTAAATGTTAAAACAGGCGAAATACTGACCAAACGCTTACGCTTTCCTACGCCACAACCTGCTACGCCTCCTCGGGTAGCAGGGGTAATACGAAAAATAAAAAACGATTTAAACTGGAAAGGCCCAATTGGCTGTGGATTTCCAGCAGTTGTACAAAAAGGGGTGGTGCAAACTGCCATAAATGTTGACGACTCGTGGATTGGCACTAATGCCGTACAGTTATTAGAAGAGTTTACCAAATGCCCCATTACCGTAATTAACGATGCCGATGCTGCAGGATTAGCAGAACTAAAATTTGGCGCAGGCAAAAACGAAAAAGGGGTAGTAGCTATTGTAACCCTAGGAACAGGTGTTGGTTCGGCACTATTTATTAATGGGAAATTAGTCCCCAATACCGAATTAGGACAAGTTATTTTGGCAAACGGAATTACTGGCGAACGCTATACCTCTAATGCCATTAGAAAAGGAGAAAAATTATCGTGGGAAATATGGGGAAAACGATTAAACGACTACCTCAATTATTTATGCACACTTACTTATCCTGATTTAGTAATTATTGGGGGAGGAGTGAGTAAACGAATAGAATTGTATAGAGATTATTTGCAATTACCTGCAGGCACAAAATTGGCAACAGCCGCCTTTAAAAATCAGGCAGGTATTGTTGGAGGAGCAATTGCAGCAGGCAAGAAGGTTTGAGGTTGGATTTTTTTTTAAATTTAGACTGGAAGGTGTAGGATTTAAATTTTTGACAGTGTTGATGAGTGGGAATTTTGATTCTTGAATTTTTTAAGAGTCCACTATAAAAAGGTCGTTTAGAAAAGAAATAGTATATCTTACTAGCTAAAACACCTTTGTAATCAATTATTAACGCCTTATGAAATTAAATCAGGTATACTATTTCTAGGCTTTTTTTCAGAAGACTCTTTTAAAAAAAAAACATGTTAAACCATGAATATTTTATGCGCCTAGCCCTGCAACAAGCACAGGAGGCATTTGATGCTGGCGAAGTGCCCGTAGGGGCGATTGTGGTACATAAGGACTTGGTGATTGCCAAAGCATACAATCAAGTAGAACAATTGAACGACGTAACGGCACATGCCGAAATTTTGTGCATAACTGCTGCTGCCGAATATATTGGCAGCAAGTACTTGCAAGATTGTATTTTGTATGTTACCCTCGAACCTTGTTTGATGTGTGCAGGCGGTTTGTATTGGTCGCAAGTAAGCACGGTGGTATATGGCGCATCAGATAAAAAACGAGGATTTGTGCAAATGCAACAACCCGTGCTGCATCCTAAAACCGAAATTATTCCCGGTATTTTAGCACCCGAAAGTGCAGCCTTATTAAAGGCCTTTTTTAGAGGAAAACGATGATAGAATCGATTAACGAAACTTTACCTGATGATTTATTAGGCTTCGACAGTTGTTATAAAAAACAAATTTAGTTTGTTTATAAAAACCTCGTTAAAAACTTCCCTTTTCCCCTATTTTTGCTTACCTTTGCACTCGCTTTTTAAAAATAGTCATACTATAAAATTTTAAATTTTAGATGAACAATTACGAAATTGTATTAGTTTTCACTCCCGTTTTAACCGACGAAGAGTTGAAAAAGGCGATAGGCGACTACCAGAAGTTGTTAAAAACCCTAGGTGTAGAAACAGTACACGAAGATTACTGGGGCTTAAAACAGCTTGCTTATCCCATTCAGAAAAAAACAACAGGTTTTTACCAAGTAACAGAATTTAAAGCTGCTTCGGATGTAATTGCCAAGTTGGAACTACAATGTAAACGTGACGGACGTGTATTGCGCTTCATGACCATTAGACTTGACAAATATGCTGTTGAGTACAACGAGAAGAAGCGACTTGGATTAATTGGACGTAAAAATCGTAAAAAATCAGAGGACGAAGTTACTACGGAAACGGCAACTGCTAAGTCTAAAGGACCAAGAAAGCCTAGACCTAAAGCAAAAGCGCCTGCAACCCAAGCTCCTGCTGTAGAAAAAACGCCTGTAGC
>JAHDBT010000734.1 GCA_020630215.1 Bacteroidota bacterium | reverse complement strand
TTTTTTTTATAAAAAATGAACGTGGAGTAGTAAAAACTCAACGGAGTATTGACTTCAAAACTGCTAGAAAAAAAATCAACAATCGCATTTCAAAAATCAAGAATCAAACCTCAAAAATCAAACCTCAACAACCGTTTATGGGCCGAAAATCACACGATACCATCCGTAAAAACCATCCTCAAAAAAAGCAAGAGTGGGTGCGGCAATTATTTCCTTATTGGCAGCAACATGGCATTAAGGAAATAACGATGGATGATGTTGCCCAGAAGTTAGGAAAAAGCAAAGCCACGATTTACAAATACTTTCAATCTAAAGAAGAAATACTGCACTATACGGTGCTAGATAAAATTGAAGAAATTAGACAATTTGAAGGTTTATTAACCAACCAGCAACTCCCCTATTTAGCTCGCTACTTTGCCGCCGTACAACACCTCTACACACACGTAGCCAATATCAGCAATGTATTTTTAGCCGATTTAAAACACCAATTCCCCCCTATTTGGGAGGTGATAAGCGATTTTCAGGAAGAAGCGGCCAACATCCTCAAAAGTTATTACGAGGAAGGCATACAGCAAGGCATTTTCCATCCTATTAATCCAAGTATTATGGTTTTGAGCGACCAACTGCTTTTCGCCAAACTTTCCGATCCCGATTTTTTAATACAGCACCAACTACATATACACGATGCTTTTCAAGCTTATTTTAGGATGAAGTTTTTGGGTATTGTGAAAGACCAGCGTTTGCTGGAGGGTTTTGGGGGGGATTTTTGAGTTGTGTTTACCCAAAAAGCTTTTGCACCTTAATATCATTTCCATAAAAACATCTCCAAAATTATCCGTATCTTTGCACCCTTTAACAAGCACTTACACCAATAAATAAAGATATAGAGCTATGCTTACAGTTAGTAATTTAGGGTTGCAATATGGTAAACGCATATTGTTTGATGAGGTAGATTTGAAATTTACCCGCGGCAATTGCTATGGCGTTATTGGCGCAAACGGGGCTGGTAAATCTACCTTCCTGAAAATTTTATCGGGCGAAATTGCACCTACTAGGGGAAGTGTGCATTTAGAACCTAATAACCGAATGGCGGTACTTAAACAAAATCACTTTGAGTTTGAGGAAGAAGAAGTGTTGAATGTTGTGATGATGGGACATAAGGAAATGTACGACATCATGATAGAAAAAAATGCCATTTACATGAATCCCAACGCAACAGAAGCTGACGGAATGCGTGCCGCCGAACTAGAAAACGACTACGGCGAAATGGGTGGCTGGACTGCCGAAAGTGATGCCGCCGAATTACTAAGCAACTTAGGCGTAAAAGAAAACCTGCACTACAAATTAATGAAGGATTTAAGTGGTGGTGAAAAGGTAAAAGTACTACTAGCACAAGCCCTCTACGGCGACCCCGACATTCTACTACTGGATGAGCCTACCAACGATTTGGATGTGCAAACCGCTACTTGGTTAGCCGACTTTTTAGCCGGTTTTAAAAATACCGTTATCGTGGTTTCGCACGACCGTTATTTCCTAGACATGGTTTGTACGCACGTTACGGATATTGACTTTAAGCAAATTCGTATTTTTACAGGCAACTACACTTTCTGGTACGAAACCAGTCAGTTAATGGCGCGCCAAATGGCTAATAAAAACAAAAAAACGGAGGATAAACGAAAGGAGTTAATTGCCTTTATTCAACGCTTTAGTGCCAATGCTTCTAAATCGAAACAAGCAACAAGCCGTAAAAAAGCACTCGAAAAATTAAACATCGAAGAAATACAACCTTCGAGCCGTAAATATCCGTTTATTCATTTTAAGCCCGAACGAGCACCAGGAAATAACATCCTAGAAGTAGAAGAGTTAAGTAAGAAAAATGCACAAGGCGAACTGCTATTTGGCAATGTAAACTTTACCGTAAATAAAGGCGAAAAAATTGCTATTTTAAGTAGAGATACCAATGCCTTAACTACCTTTTTTGAAATTTTAGCCGATAAAATAGCTCCTGATACAGGAAGCGTAAAATTTGGACAAACCATTACCTGTGAATATCTCCCCAATGAAAATGAGGAGTATTTTTCGGGCGATAAAGACGTGGATTTAATGGATTGGCTGCGAGAATATTCGGAAAATAAAGAAGACCAATTTATTCGTGGCTTTTTAGGACGCATGTTATTTTCAGGAGAAGAAGTGTACAAAAAATCGGGCGTATTATCAGGAGGGGAAAAGGTGCGTTGCATGTTAGCAAAAACGATGTTAAGCAGCCCCAACTTTTTATTACTCGACGAACCAACTAATCACCTCGACCTAGAATCTATTACGGTATTAAACAATGCGATGAGAGATTATCCTAGTAACATGATTTTTAATACGCATGATCACCACATCACACAATCGGTAGCCAACCGCATTATTGAGCTAACCCCCAATGGCATTATTGACAGCCTCCTAGAGTTTGACGATTATATTAAATCGGATGCCATTAAGGAAAAACGTGCTGCCTTGTATGGGGAGGTTGTGGTTTA
>JAHDBT010000733.1 GCA_020630215.1 Bacteroidota bacterium | reverse complement strand
CTAAGTGAAATGAAAAAAATAAACTCCACCAAGATGTGCGATTGTTTTTTTCAGGGCAAGGCGCAAAGCACAGTAATAGCGCGCTATTACGAGCATTTGCAACGCCGCATTGGAAAAAAGAATAATCAAAGTGGTGGAGTTTATTTTTTCTCATTCACTAAGATTTAAATGTAAAAATAATCATTCAACAGTTTTCTGCAGGAAAATTTTAAGCATCGGCAGGAAAACTTCCTTCTTTGGTGTTCGATATTACTTATTTCATGTTCAAAAAAAATTTTAAGGCAGATACGATTGGAAAAAAAAAGAGGCGTTTATTGCTTGTGGTTGTTTAATGTTTTGAAACAAACGAAAAAAAAAACAATTAAATTTTTAGGCTTCTAGAAAACGTTTTTTTGGTAGTAAACCCTAGGAGTTTGGGAGCTTTTTGCCTTGCGTTATGTTTAGGTTTTAACCAGTTATCCGAAATAATGTTTTTAAAAAGTGGCTCGTTATTTTGCTTTTAATATTAAGTAGCGTATCTTTGCCCTCGGCGAGTCTTACACGACCAGCTCCTGTTGAATCCCCCAGGACCGGAAGGTAGCAAGGGTAGATGGTTGAGCGGTGCGATGTGAGGTGCTCGCCCTTGTTTTTCCCATCATTTATATGTTGCCCTTTCTTCCTTTTATATATAGATTCTAATACCCTCTGCCAAGGCTTCCAATACAAGTTTGGATGTGCAAGCTTATTTACAGAAAACCTAAATCGAGTTACAAATACAATTTAATTTAGTCTTAAAATGGCTTTAATGAAAAATAGTTCACTATTTTTGTGCCTAAATAGGTATATATCAGGCTAATTTTATTAAATTGCAAAGCTCAAAAGATAGAGATTGTTTTTAACAGAAGTAAATTAATTTCTTTTTAATTGATGATTTGATAGAAGCTTGCGTCCTTTTGGAACACTTTTTGCCAAAACCATAAATGTCATTTAAAAATCATTTTGCATATACAGGCGCAATATAGTAATTGCGATGTTTTAAGACACATGTGTGGTAACTAATCGTTTTTTGCAAGTGTTGTTTGATTGCTTAAGTTTTTTTTAAAATGACGAAAAAATGCGCTAAATGTTTATTTAATGTTATTGAAGAAGGGAATTATTCCTTTAAGTTAAATAAATGTTTAGACAAAAATAGAGCGCAGTTTTCCATTAAATACACGAATAAGAGAATTGTTGAAAAACATGCGTTATTAAAATGTAATTTGTAATACACAAAATAATCAATAATTTAAACATTGTTTATGCAAGCACATAGTTTAAAAGAAAAAAATAATTGTATGTGTTTGGGTAGGACATTGGAAATGCGTAAATTTACGCTACACTATTGTAAATTTTAAGCAAAAAATACTATTAGCTATTATTGTTTAACAAATTTTAAACTTTTTATTTTATGAAGAAACTTAGGAACTTACTATTGGTTTTGGGTTGCATGGCATTGGTATCCGTTAATACTTTTGCACAAGATACAGATTTACCACCGAATGCGGTTGCAGGTAAGTGTTATGCTAAATGTTTGATCCCAGATCAATACGAAACTGTTACAGAGCAAATTCTTCTTAAAGAAGCTTCTTCAAGAATCGAAGTAGTACCTGCAGAGTACGAAACTGTTACTGAACAAGTTCTTGTAAAAGAAGGTTACCGAGTATTAGAAGTAGTACCAGCTACTTTTAGCACTGTTACAGAAGAAATTATGGTGAAAGAAGCTAGTTCTCGTTTAGAGTACATGCCACCAGTTTACGAAACAGTTACTGAACAAGTTTTAGTTTCTCCTGCTACTACAAAATGGGTAAAAGGTAGAGCAGATAGAAACTGTTTAAGCTCTGATCCTGACAAATGTAAAGTTTGGTGTTTGACAGAAGTACCTGCTCAATACAAAACCGTTACAAAACAAGTTTTGAAAACTCCAGCAAGCACTCGTGAAGTGCCAATACCTGCTGAGTACAAAACAATTACTAAAGCAGTTATTCAAACTCCAGCAAATACTCGCGACCGTGAAGTACCTGCTGAGTACAGAACTGTTACTAAAAAAGTATTAAGAACTCCAGCTACTACTCGTGAAGTAGAAGTTCCTGCTGAATACAGCACGATGACTACTCAAAAATTAGTTAGCACTGGTGGATTTACTGAATGGGTAGAAGTACTTTGTGAAGCTAAAATGACTGCTTCTAGAGTTGTGGAAATCCAACAAGCACTTATTGCAAAAGGTTATAACCCAGGTCCTATTGACGATGTTATGGGTCCTGCTACTAATGCAGCATTAAGCCAATTCCAAAGCGATAATGGTTTACCTGCTGGCAACGTAAATATTGCAACATTAAAAGCTTTAGGCGTTAGCCACTAATATTTATTAGATACTATAAATATCAAAATTGCTTTAAACATACTTCCCGTTGAGGTTTCTAACTCGAAACCTCAACGGGTTTTTTTATTTGTTACTTTAACTTGACAGACTAAGTGGTTTGTCAAGTTAATAGTGTTAAGTTGCTTTTGAGTGAGTTTTGTTT
>JAHDBT010000116.1 GCA_020630215.1 Bacteroidota bacterium | reverse complement strand
ATTAAAAAAGGCATAACCTACCTTAATGATAAGCTATGCCTCGGTATTAGTTAGTCCGTTTCTGGTTTAGTATTTTGAGTTGTTGTATTGAATGAGAAAAATAAACTCCACCACTTTTTATTTACAATATTGTTCTAAGGCTTTTTTTGCCAAGCCATAATCCAATTTAGCTGCTTTTCGCCAATCGTCGCAGCCTCCTTTGTGGTTGTTAATCATGTATCTAGCATTTGCTCTTTCGTAGTAAGCTTCTTTATAATCGTTTTTAAGTATAATAGCTTTAGAAAAATCTTTGATGGCACTTGCATAATTACCTACTTGTATTTTGGATTTTCCTCTTAAATAGTAGGCTTCTACATTTTCGGAATTAAGTTTAATTATTTGATTTAAATCGCTTATTGCGCCTAAATGTTCTCCTAGGTTTTCTTTGATTAAGGCACGGTTATAATAGGCTTGTTCCGAGTCGGGTTGTAGGGCTACAATTTTATCCAAATCGCTTAAAGCATCTAAATAGTTCCCTCCCATTACGTGTACAATAGATCGTTTATTGTAAGCATCTACATTTAAAGAATCGAGGGCTATTACTCGGTTAAAATCGGCTACTGCACTTACATTATCTCCAAGGCTTCGTTTGGCTTCTGCCCTATTGTAGTAGGCCATCACGTTTTTATGGTCTTTCCGAATTACCTCGCTAAAATCCTTAATCGCTTCCATTTCTTTACCAAGTCTTAAATAAGCTTTGCCTCTGTGTATGTATGCTAACAAATAATCTTTATCCTTTTTTAAGGCAGCTTCAAAATCTGCTAAGGCATTTTCATAATCTTTTAAATAATATTTGGTGATGCCTCTATTACACAAAGCAATTTTATTATCGGGCAACAAACTTAGTGCTTGGTTAAAATCTACAAGTGCTTGTGTATATTGCTCTAGTGCCATCCATGCTTCTCCTCTATAATTATAAATACTTGGATTTTCGGGATCGTAAGAGATTACTTTTTCATAGTCTTCAATTGCGCTGGCATAATCGCCAACAACAGATTTGGCAATGGCTCTGTTTTTATAGGCTGCTCGGTAAGTAGGGTCAATAGTAATAGCTTGATCAAAATCGGCAATAGCACCGTAGTAATTATTGAGTGCTACTTTTGCAATTCCTCTATTATTAAAGGCCAGTTTATAGCTGGCATCAAATTTAATTACTTGGTCGTAGTCTGCAATAGCAGCTTCATATTGTTTTAGTGCTACTTTTGCTAAACCTCTATTATTGTAAGCCGATTTATATTGAGGTGCTAACTCAATGGCTTTGCTATAATCAGAAATAGCTCCGATATGATTGCCCATTGCAGATTTGGTAATGCCTCTATTATTATAGGCTACTTTAAAATCTGGATTAATGGCAATAGCTTGTTCAAAATCAATCATTGCATGGTCGTACTTTTGCATTGCAGTTCGTACTTTGCCTCTATAATTATAGGCTTCGGCATACTTAGTATCTAGGGCAATGGCTTTATCAAATTGATTAATTGCGCCATCATAATCCCCCATATTTTTTAGTACGACCCCTTTATTGTAATGCGCTAATTTTGATTTAGCATCTAACTCTAATGCAAGGTCGTATACTTGCATTGCTTTTTCAAAATCACCATCCGAAGCTTTGGCTAAACCATTTAGTAGCAAATTAAACATTTGCACATCGTCGTTCGCATCTGGATTGACTACCAGCTCTTCGGTAATTTTAATTCTATTTTTTTTACGGTTGTAGTACAGGTCTTTATTTTCCATGTTTAATTCAATTACCCTATTAAAATCAAACATGGCTTGTTCGTAATCGTTAACTGCTACCAATGCGTTTCCTCGGCTGTTATAAGCGTCTGCATCTTCGGGGTCGAGGTTTATTACTTGGCTATAATCTGTTGTTGCGCCTTTATAATCTTTCATATTATGTTTGGCAACTCCTCTATTATAAAAAGCGGTTTTAAAACGCGGGTCAATATCAATGGCTTCATCAAAGTCGTTAATTGCGCCTTCAAAATTTCCCATTTTGGCTTTTACCTTTCCTCTATTTCCATATCCTAAGCGGTGGTTTTCGTCAATTTCAATGGCCTTATCATAGTCGGCAATAGCTCCTTTATAATCTTTAATCGCAGCTTTTGCCGTTCCTCTTTGTGTAAAGGCGAGGGGGTCGTTTGGCGAAAGTTCTATTACTTTGTTAAAATCATTAATCGCATCTTCGTATTTTCTTTGTGTAGCTCTTACATTTCCGCTATTACTATATCCAGTTTTATCGGTTGGTTCTAATTGTATAGCGGTCTCAAAACTTTTAATGGCATTGCGGTAATCTTTTATACTAGCCATACATTTCCCTCTTAAAACATGCGCTTCTTTTTCTTTGGGTGCAAGTTCAATCGTTCTATCAAAGTCTTTAATTGCTTGGCTGTAATCTCCTAGTAAAAATTGAATTTTGGCTCGTTCAAAAATAGCGGTTTTGTATTTTTTATCGAGTTGAATTGCCTCTGTAAAATCGGCAATAGCTCCATTAAAATCGCCTGTTTTATTTTTCACATCCCCTCTAGTAAAAAAGGCCACTTTATCCTTTTTATCAATCACCAGCACTTTATTCAAATCTTTTATTGCTTCCTGTTTTTTGTCGATGGCTATTTTGGCATAAGCTCTTTGAAAATAGGCCATTTTATGTCGAGGAGCCAGTTCTATGGCTTTCGAGAAATCAATAACAGCACTGTGGTGTTGGTTTAGTAAATACTTTAATTTTCCTCTACTAAAATAGGCATCTTTGTAGGTATCGTTCAGTTGTATTGTTTTATCATAATCGGTAATTGCGGTTTCGTAATTACCCATTGCCGCTTTACAGTGCGCCCTACTATAATAAGCTGCTGCACTTTTTTTATTGAGTTTAATGGCTTTATCAAAATCTTTAATGGCACTTTCGTATTTACTTAAGGAAGTGTAAGTATTCCCTCTATTAATATAAGCATCTCCGTATTTGGAATCGAGTTTAATGGCAGCTCCAAAATCATTAATTGCGCTATTAAAATCGGTTAGGTTTACTTTAGCCTGCCCTCTGTATACATAGGCGGTTTTATCTTCTGGGGTTAATCTTAGGAGGCTATTAAAGTCGGTAATTGCTTTTTTATATTGTTCTACTTCCATGCGTACCAATCCTCGTTGTTTATAGGCGGCATTGTTTTTAGGGTCTAGTGTAATCACTTTCGAGAAATTACTAATGGCATCGTTGTGTTCTTTTTGTAAGGCAAAAATTTCTCCTCGACTAAAATAGGCATCAATAAATTTATTATCTATTTTTATAGCGTCTCCTAAATCTTCAAGTGCGCCTTCATAATCGTTTACTTTAGTACGTGCTGTTGCTCTATGATAGTAAGCTTCTTTGTGTTTATCGTCCAGTTGTAGGGTACGGTCTAAATCAAGAATAGCCCCTTCGTAATCGCCAATTAGCATACGAGCATTTGCACTTTTAAAATGGGCGTTGGTATGCAGGCGATTAATGTTGACTACTTTTTCATAATCTACAATTGCGCCTAAATAGTTGCCTCTAATAACTTTAAGGTTTGCTCTTTCGTAATAAGCGGCGTGGTATTCGGGGTCTAGTTCTATTACCTTTTCATAGTTGGTAATGGCGGCTATATATTTTTTTTTGGCAGCATAAGCCATTCCTCTTTTTAAATAAGCCATTTTGCGAGTAGGATCTAATTTAATGGCAGCATCAAAATCGGCAATTGCTTTATTATGCTCTTCTATTTTTAGGTAGGCATTTCCTCTTTGAATGTAAGCATTTAAGTTTTTAGCATTAAGTTTAATGGCTACCTCATAATCACTAATGGCTTGTTTATATTTTTCTAATTTGTATTTAGTATTGGCTCTATTCATCCAAGCCAATTCAAAATTTTTATCCAGTTGTACGGCTCTATCAAAATCTTTAATAGCATCTTCGGGCATTGTTAACTGTAGTTTAACCTGCCCTCGATTGTTGTAAGCTATTTTATTTTTTTTATCTAAGTTAATGGCTTTATCATAATCTTTTAAAGCCGTTGTTAACTTCCGTTGTTTGTATTTAATATTTGCCCGTTCAAAATAAGCATTGGCATATTTATCATCCGCTTTAATCGCTTTATCTAAATCCTTCTCGGCTGGTTCTAATTTACCTAAAGCAGCCAAGGCTTTTCCTCTTTGATAGTAGGCTTCTTTAAAAGTACTATTTAAACCAAGCACCTTATCAAAATCGTTAATTGCATTTTGATAATCTTCTTCCGACATTTTCAGCAATCCTGTTGCATACGTTGTACGCAAGCCAATTGCTTTTAGCGTATCTTGCAAAGCCATTGCATTTACTTTATCATAATACAATTGCTTAAAACTTTTATCAATACGCATGGCTTTTTTAAAATCAACTACCGCACCTTCATAATCGCCTATTTGTGCTTTTAATCTCCCTCTTTCATTAAAAGCTGGTGCATACTTAGGATACTTAGCAATGGCAAGGTCTAAATCGGCCATAGCACTTTTGGGTCTACCCATTAAAGCGTAAGTATTGGCAATATCCAAGTAAACTTCTTTATAATTAGGGCGCATTTTTTTAGCTTTCAAAAAATCGTTCATCCCCTCTTTATATTGTTTTAAGGCAACCTTAGCATTTCCTCTTTCCTTGTAGATAGTGGCATTATTGGAGCTAATTTTTAGCGCAGCATCAAAGTCGTTAATAGCTGCTTTAAAATCTTTTAACGCAACATTGGTGCGTCCTCGCCCTAAGTACGACTCTAGCAAAGCTACATTAGATTCGATGGCAATGGTGTAGTAGGCTTTAGCAACCTCGTAATCTTTTGCCTTAAATTTAGCATTGCCTTTTTCAAAAAAGTTTATTTTTTCTACTGCGTCTAAATTGCGCCCTTCCGTAGCTCGCTCGCTTCCTTCCTGCTCCGTTTTTGTCTGGCTAAAAAGAGAAGGATTACTAGCGATAAAAAATAAAAAAAGTGCTGATAATAATAGTGTTCTTACGCTCATAGTACTGATTTATACCCAAGAAAGTTATGGCTTAGATTTCAGAAAGTTACGAAATTAATTACACTATCGTGACTTTTTAATGATATTTTGTTAACTTTAAATACAAATAAAAAGGGATGGCACATACATTATCCATTATTACACTTTATTAGCCACTAAATTACACCCACTTACACGGTCTGTCCTTCAATAAATACGATAAAAAGTTAGCATACACTTTTTAATAAAAAGTACTTAATAAAATGGCTATTTTTAATACTTTCGCACTATTTTTCATGTTTAATTTGCTTAACAAAGACTTTTAAATGTGCAAACAAATAGACTTATTAAGGGAGAAAAGTAGGTGTTTAAAAATTTAAAAAAGAACCTGAACTATTGTGTTTAATAATTAGCATTAGCTTTGTATCTTCGTCCTATGAAAAAAACAGAATCATTAGTTAACAATTCTCCTAGTACAAGTATTGCACAGCAAGACCAGGATACTATCTGGCATCCGTATACACAAATGCAAACGGCAGGTTTGGCCATACCTATTGTAAAAGCCAAAGCTGCTACTTTATATGCCGAAGATGGCAGCACTTATATTGATGCGATTTCGTCGTGGTGGGTTAATTTGTATGGGCATAGCCATCCATATATTGCTAAAAAGGTGTACGAACAGTTGCTTAATTTAGAGCATGTTATTTTTGCAGGTTTTACCCATCCTCCTGCCGTTCATTTATCTCGTAGGCTACTAGAGATCTTACCAAACAATCAATCCAAAATATTTTTTTCCGATAATGGGTCTACCGCCGTAGAGGTAGGATTAAAAATGGCTTTTCAGTATTGGTACAATAAAGGCATTGCCAAAACCAAAGTTGTTGCTTTTAAAAATGCGTATCATGGCGATACCTTTGGTGCAATGGCGGTAAGCGGACGTAGTGCATTTACAGCTCCTTTTGCCTCTTTTTTATTTGACGTACACTATATTGATGTGCCAGTAAATGGAAAGGAAAAAGAAAGCCTTGCACAATTAGAAGCCTTGTTACAAGAAGGAGATACTGCCGCTTTTATTTTTGAACCATTGGTACAAGGGGCAGGCGGAATGATTATGTACGAACCAACCGCATTAGATGCCTTGTTAGATTTGTGTAAACAAAACGAGGTAATTTGTATTGCCGATGAAGTGATGACGGGTTTTGGTAGAACGGGTAAATATTTTGCTTGCGAATACCTCCACCATCAACCCGATATTATGTGTTTATCGAAAGGAATTACGGGTGGCACAATGGCACTCGCAGTTACTACCTGTAGCCAAACTATTTATGATGCCTTTTTAAGCGATGATAAATTAAAAACTTTTTTTCACGGACATTCTTATACTGCCAATCCAACTGCCTGTGCCGCCGCCCTTGCTAGTATGGATTTATTATTGCAAGATGATTGTAGTGCAAATTTAAATCGAATAAACAAAAATCACTTACAATTTAATAAATTATTACAAGCTAAATATCCCGATAAAATAGCCAACACTCGCCTACGAGGAACTATTTTCGCACTAGAAATAAAAACCAAAGAAACGACTTCTTACCTTAATAATATACGCGATTTTATTGCTGCCTTTTTTTTAGAAAAAGGTGTGCTTTTGCGCCCCCTCGGAAATGTAGTTTATATACTGCCTCCCTATTGTATTAGCAATAAGGAATTAGAACGGGTATATGCGGTAATTATGGAATTGTTGGAAAGGATTGATTAATTGTTGGGTTGTTAAATTGATTAATTGTTTTTGAGGCTGGCGATTTTAAGTTGCTGCCCAATTAAAGTGGATGAGAAAAAATAAACTAACTTGAGTTAAGTAGTTGGACACTAATCAACAACAATTCTATTAACTAAAAAAGCACAGATATATAATATATCTGCGCTTTTGTTTTATGCTGAATGGTTAACTTCTTTATTTTTATAAAACTATTTAATTAGCTGCTGCTTGTGCGGTAACAGGTTGAGTAGCATTGGTAAATTTATAGCCTACGCCACGTACCGAGTGAAAAAACTCTGGGTGTTTAGGATCTTTTTCAAAGTATTTACGAAATGCTAAGATGAAGTTATCAATGGTTCGAGTAGATGGGAAAACATCGTAGCCCCAAACAAACTGTAAAATTTCTTCTCTAGACACTACCTCGTTATTACGCTGAATAAACAGTTTTAATAATTTAGCTTCTTTTTTAGTTAAGCTAATATCCCCTTTTTGGCAAACGGCTTTATAGGTACGAAAATCAACATGGTTTTCTCCAAAATGATATTCATTATCTATTGGCGTTTGGTCGTTTAAGCGGCTGTATTTTAGCAGTACTTTTACTCGCAACAAAAACTCTTCTAAGTGAAAAGGTTTGGTAATATAATCATTGGCTCCTTTTTGGAAACCTGTAATTTTATCTTGTGTAGAATCTTTGGCGGTTAAAAATAATATCGGCACATCATCTTTTTCTAAACGAATATGCTCGCATACTTTGTAGCCATCCATTTCGGGCAACATAATATCTAAAATAATTAAATTAAAGCGCTGTTCTTTAAAATACTTAATGGCATCGGGTCCGTCGCTTGCAGTAACAACTTCGTAACCTTCTAATTCTAAATTCATGCGAATAGCTTCTTGAATGTGCTGTTCGTCTTCGACAAGTAATACTCTCTGTGTCATCATGTTATCTTTAGTTTTTTGATAGGGGAATACTAACACAGAAGCGTTAATTAGCAAGGGTTATCTTTGCTAGTATTCCTAATCTTATTTTGTAAAAATTTATAGTTTAATTTAATTTTTTTTGCTAAAAAATAGCAAGGCGAAATAAGGATTTGTGCTTATTAATAGTACAATACCAAACCTTTAAAAGTTTCTTATTTTTTTATTCGTGGGTAAACTTATACCCTACGCCACGTACCGAGTGAAAATATTCTGGTTTTTTAGGGTTTTTTTCAAAGTATTTACGGAACGCTAAAATAAAATTATCAATGGTTCTGGTAGAAGGAAAAACGTCGTAGCCCCAAACAAATTGTAAAATTTGCTCTCTAGAAACCACTTCATTATTACGCTCAATTAATAGTTTTAATAATTTAGCTTCTTTTTTGGTTAAGTTAATTTCTCCTTTTTGGCAAGTTGCTTTATAGGTTTTAAAATTAACTTCATTTTCTCCAAAAGCGTAGGTATTTAACGATTTGGTATTTTCGCTCATTTGCACACTTCGACGCATTAAAACTTTTACTCGGAGTAAAAATTCTTCTAAGTGAAAAGGTTTCGTTAAATAATCATCTGCCCCTTTTTTTAATCCATGAATTTTATCTTGCGTAGAATCTTTGGCGGTTAAAAACAAAATAGGAATATCTGTATTTTCCAATCTAATTTGTTCGCATACATGATACCCGTCTACTTCGGGCAGCATAATATCCAAAATAGCTAAATTAAAACGTTGTTCTTTAAATACTTTTAATCCTGCTAAACCATTATCCACAGCTACTACTTCGTAACCTTCTAATTCTAAATTCATTTTTATAGCTTCCTGAATGCTTGCTTCATCTTCTACAAGTAAAACTCTAAGTGTCATAGTCAATAATTTTAAATAAACCGTTTAGTAAAGTGTGTTTCCTGCTCGGGTACTTTTGGTAATTGGAAAAATCTTGGAAGTTTGTTTGTTCTATTTTATTGAATTCAAGGAAAATGCATTTTTTTACAAAAAACATTTTCCTTGTCCTCTATAAGTTGGTACTTTATCTATTATTTTGCCATCGCTTACTAAAAATAGGTGATTAAATCGTTCGCACAATTCGCCTGCTTTGCTATGGCGTAAAAAAACAGGACTGCCTAAGTTTAGTTTTTCTTTTCCTTTATATACAATAGGTGTTTGTACTTCGCCCGCACCTTCGTTTGCTGTTAGTTTTATGCCTTTTGGCAAATATGGTACAGGGGCTTTATCGTTTCCTGGTGTGCCAGAAGCATTGTATCCTCCTCCTAAACAGGTGTATATATTGGCTTTGGGTTTCCGTACAATTTCTATGGCGTAAGCTGCGGCTGGTAAATGTTTAAAATTGCTGTAATTATCAAACAAGCCAGATGCGTAAAAGCCCGAACCTACGGTAACCTCTGTTACGGCTCTTTCTTTTGTTGTTGTTTCGAGGCTGCCTGTGCCTCCACCATTTACAAAATCTAGTTTAATGCCTCTTTCTGCAATTAGGTTAACCAGCTTATAGCGTCGTTTGGCAATTTCTTTCACCGACCTTTTTTTTAATTGACGAATTACTTTATTCATCATTCTTTTGCCAGCTACATTATCGCCTAAACCTGCTATTTGTGCCTCGTAACCCATTACGCCTGCTAAACGAATAAAAGGCGCTGCTTCAATAGCATCTAACACTTTTTTTGCTTTCTTTTTTCCCGTAATGCCCGACCGATAAACGCCAAAATGAATGCCTGGAAAATCGGACGACATATCTATATCCATACATACAGGAATAACGGTTTGTAGTGCTGCTGCAATTTTATTTAAATGTTTGATGTGCGCTACACTGTCAATCATTAAATAAATAATTGCTCCTTTTTGCAAATTATCGCAAACTTCTCCTACCTGGTCGGGATGCCAAGTAGGGTAAGCAACTAATAAATCGTTAAAGCCTTGTTCATATAAAAAGGAGGCTTCGGGAGCAGTAAATGCCATAATACCCTGATAAGGAGTACCAGCATCTAAAATATGCTTCATAACAGCGGTGCATCGCAAAGATTTGGAAGCAATACGCACCAATTTATGAGCAGCTCGTTTTTTTAGTTGTTTGATGTTTTCGTTCAATAGGTCTACATCTACAAAAGCATAAGGCATTGTTTGGCCTTTAAATACTTCGCAGTAGTATTGATAAGTAGGTTGGTTCATAAGTGCTAATGATGTTTTTTACAAAAAAACTTGAGAGGGTGTTATAATAGTTTGTAAAAAAATTAAACCTTTACCGCAATTGCTTCCTTATGAGGGTCGAAAGCTTGTACAGTATCTACAAAGCACTTTACATTATCTAAAGGCGTATCTTTATAAACGCCATGTCCTAAATTTACAATGTGTTTTGTTGGCCCAAAGGCCTGTAACATTTTAATCGTTTCTTTTTTAATAAAAGCTCTGTCTGCATACAACAAACAGGGGTCGAGATTTCCTTGCAATACTTTTTGTGTGCCTACTTTTTGGCGCACCATATTAGGCTGCATATTCCAATCAACGCCTAGTACTTCGCAATTTAACTGCCCTAGTTCTTCTAGTGCAAAATAAGCACCTTTAGCAAAAACGGTCATTGGCACTTCTGTTATTGCATTGCAAATACGTTTTACATAAGGCAGTGCAAAAATGGCATATTGCTGCGGGCTTAAAATGCCTGCCCATGAGTCAAAAATTTGCACTAAATCAACACCAGCTTCAATTTGCGCTTTTAGGTAATTAATGGTACTCTTAGTAATCATGTCCATTAATTGATGCGAAACTTCGGGCTGTGCGTAGAGCATTTTTTTTGCTTTCGAAAAAGTTTTAGACCCTTCGCCTTCTATCATATAAGCAAACAAAGTCCACGGGCAGGCGGCAAAGCCTATTAGTGGTACCCTATTATTTAAGGCTGCCTTGGTTAATCGAATAGCTTCAATGGTATAAGCAATGTCCGAAGTACCATCTGCAACTCTTAATTGGTCAACATCTCGTTGTGATTGTACGGTTTTTGGAAAAAAGGGACCTTTTTCCTCTACCATTTCATAAGGCAAATTCATTGCCTCACAAACCACCAAGATGTCGGAAAAAATAATTGCCGCATCTACACCAAGTTCATCAATGGGTTGCAAAGTAACTTCGCAAGCCAATTCGGGTGTTTTCACTAATTCTTTAAAGCCACTTAATTTGGCTCTTAAAGATCTATACTGTGGTAAAATTCTGCCAGCTTGTCGCATTAACCAAACAGGTTTTCTGTCTGTTGTATGTCCGCCAGCAACTTGTAAAAATATGTTGTTCATCAAAATTTTAAGGTTTTTCTACCTCAAAAATAGGACTTTACACTTTGTCATGAATCAAAGTTATGTCAAAATTTGGTATTTAGGAAAGTAAAAAGGGGGTCAGTACAATCTTTTTTTAGTGTAAAAATTACAATTCTAAATAAGCCCTAAATTTGATAATTAAATGTTTTGTTAAATGATGTTATGAATTTCAAATCCAAAAAACAGGTCGATGTGTTTATGACAAAACTTAGTTTTACGCTTTAAAATTAGCAATAAATTG
The DNA here is from genome assembly GCA_020630215.1 of Bacteroidota bacterium. GTDB lineage: Bacteria > Bacteroidota > Bacteroidia > Chitinophagales > UBA2359 > JAHDBT01. Next base: position 4,741 of record JAHDBT010000116.1, on the reverse strand, counting down.
TTACAAAAAAGCATCTTAAAAATGGTAGGCTCCCCAAAAGTCCATGACTAAGTGTTTACTTTTAATAAACAATGCAATATACATGCCATTAAATCGACTTTATTGCTTAAAATTGAAATTATTTGTTTTTTCAACTTAAAAAAATACCAATTCATAAAATCACTAGGATATAGCTAGTTTATTGAACTGTTAAGCTTTCTAAAATATTGTTATGTGGTGGCTCAATTTTTATATTTCAAAGCCTTTTTTTAATTTTATCTACTTCTTTTTATTTTTCCTTTTTTTTGCCCCAAAAAATGCAAAAATGTCGAATCTCGACATTTACAATTGCTCCTAAATCTTTTAAATTTTGTTTTTTTTGCCAATAATCAGCTTCTTTACCAAAGGAAATAAACATACTTTTTTGCAGATTGGAGGAGATATCGTATCAGGAAACATCTTTCATTAAAATGTGTATTTTATATAAGGCCATTAAAAACACTTGCTATTGCTCCTTATTTTTATACGGTACACTTTTTGTCCTTCTGTATAACAAATAACTCACGAACTGCACTTTTTATTTGCTTATCTCCTTATAAAAATGTATTTTGTTTAACAGCATCAAATCATAAAATAATGAATGATAAAAAATACCCAGAACTTTGGAAAGTAGCTAGGAAACGAGCTGCTTTTAAAAAACACCTAAGTACCTACACCATTGTAAATATTATGATGTGGTTATTGTGGTTAATTACTTCTCCGGGAGCTTTTCCGTGGCCCTTATTTGTTACTTTAGGTTGGGGCATTGGCATTTCGAGTCACTACCTAGAAGCCTATGGTTTTAGTGGTAGAGGTTTAGCTGATAGAGAATATGATAAACTATTAAAAGACCAAGAAGAACGAGAGTTTTTTGAAAAACGCCTTTATAGAGATCCTGATCAGGATATTTAAACCATTTTATATCTCCTTCAGCAGCCCTTACTTTATAATCCCCTTTTTGAATATCGAATCATGAATATCGAACATCGAATGATGAAGTTTTCCTGCTGACGGAGTAGATTTTCCGCAAGAAGATTAGCTAATGATTATTTTACATTTAATTTGAGCTATTCCTTCACTTCATTATTCAATATTCCTTGTTCGATATTTGATATTCAAATTAAAACTAATCCCCAATGTCCGGAATAATAATCGTTTTGGTTATTACATTTGTGGCCATTTTCCTATTTATAACCGAACTCATCCCTGTCGAAGTTACTGCACTATCTGTAATGGTTTTGCTAATGCTAACCAATGTAATTTCGCCCGAAGAAGGGCTTTCTGGTTTTAGCAATGTGGCTACTTTAACCGTTTTTTCGTTGTTGGTATTAAGCCTAGGCTTGCAAAGTACTGGCGTAGTCAACTACATAGGCGAACATTTAGAAAAGGTAACAGGCGAAAACGATTTCAAAATTTTTATTTTTATCGTTGTTGGCGTAGCTTTTTTATCTGCCTTTATGAATAATACGGCTATTGTTGCCATTTTTTTGCCTGTGGTTATGCGTTTGGCTAAGGTTGCCAAATCTAGCCCTTCTAAATTTTTAATGCCGCTCTCCTTTGCTGCTATGATTGGCGGTTCGTGTACCGTTATTGGTACGTCTACTAATATTATTGTAAATTCTTATTACCAAAGCCAAACAGGTAATGAGTTTGGCATTTTTGAATTCACCTTCCTTGGCTTGCTTTTTTTTATTGGCTTTTTAATTTATATGCTGCTAATTGGTTGGCGCATTATGCCCGAAAGAAGAAAAGATAACAATGTGCTTACCGAAGAATACGAACTGAATAAATACCTTACCCAAATTGTTGTTAAACGCAATTCGCCTATGATTGGCAAAACCCTAGCAGAAACAGAATTGGTAAAACGCTACCGAGTACGGGTACTAGAAATTTTACGAGAGGAAGGTACCGTTTGGCTGCCTAACCAAGTAGAGTATATACAAGAAAACGATCAAATTACCATTAAAGCTTACCTAGAAGATTTGCTAGAAATACAAGGGCGGCAAGGCATTAAAATTATGCGCGACGTAAGCCTAGATGACGAAGAGCTGAACTCGGAAGAAACTGTTTTATTTGAAGCGGTAATTGGGCAAACGTCTTTTTTGGTTGGCAAAGTAATTAGGGATGTAGATTTTAAACAATTATTTGATGCCGTACCTTTAGCATTGCGAAGAAGCGGCGTGCCTGTTGCTAAACGCATTAGAGATATACAAATTCAATTTGGAGATGTATTGCTACTAGAAGCACGTCGTTCTGGCTTAAATAGTTTTTATAACTCTAAAGATTTTATTGTGCTGGAAAAAGTAAAAAAAATGAATTTCCGACACAGAAAAATGCTTTTATCTACACTGATTGTTTTAGCGGTGATTATAGCCGCCGCTACCAATATTACGTCCATTATTGTTGCTGCTTTAACGGGCGTAGTTGCCATGCTTATTACCGGCTGCTTATCGGTACGATACATGTACCGAAAAATGGATTGGCGGGTTATTTTTTTACTAGCAGGTATTTTACCCCTCGGTATTGCCTTTACCAAAACAGGCACTAGCGATTTAATTGCACAAGGCATTATTGGAATGTCGGGTACGGGTTCGGTGCGGTTAATTATTTCGGTGCTGTTTTTAGCTACTACCCTACTTACCAGTTTTATGTCGAACAACGCAACCGCCGTTTTACTAGCTCCCATTGCCGTTACCATTGCCACACAACTTAACATGGACCCTAAACCGTTTTTGGTAACGGTGATGTTTGCTGCGAGTACCAGTTTTGCCACTCCAATTGGCTACCAAACCAACACCCTGGTTTATGGCGCAGGGCAATATACTTTTACCGATTTTATGAAGGTTGGCGGAGGGCTAACCCTTGTTGTTTGGCTACTCGCTACTTGGTTAATTCCTATTTTTTACCTTTAAATAGGTACAAGCCTCTAAGCAACTCCCTATATTAGGTATGTTTTTTGTTATATTTTACCATAATTTCGTCCAATAATTTGCCCAGCTTATTTAAGCAGGAAAAGTACTCAACACTTTGCTTATGCTGCTATTTGCTACCAACAATTTTGTTGGTGGATTAGGTAAAAAGGGCAACTATTTCAATTTATAACAGCACATCATGTTTAACTACCAAGCAATATTTAAAGTACTACCTATATTACTAGTTGCAACGGGGCTATTTTTAGTAGCCGCCCAGCACTCCGCAACTGCACAACCCGACCAAGACCCACTGAGTTTATTTGAGGAAGCCGAAGAGGTACTGCGTGCTAAAATGGTGGGGGTTGCTCGTAACTATGTGGGCATTTCGGCAGGTATAGGCCTCCCCGAAAATGAATTTGCATCTGTTTACCACGAAGATGAAGCAGGTTTTGCTAGAGCTGGATTTTTATGCAGTATTGATGGTGCTTATTTAATATTTAGAAACATTGGGGTAGCTGGCACTATTGCCCGATACAGTAATGGTATTAAAAAAGATGGATTTACCAAAAATGTATTGTACCAATTACCTCCTAGTGCTACGGGAGCAGGAACGGGTAAAAAATGGCGTAATACGCTTTTTGCTGTTGGCCCTACTATTTCGCTACCCGAAGATAAATTGGTGCTGGACCTCCGCTTACTATTAGGTGCTACTTTTACCAATGTGCCCGCCCTCAATTTTACAGGGATGTACAACGATGCGCCGCTAACGGTTACTAGAGCTGGCACTAAAAAACTATCCCCGTTATGGATGCTCGGAGCATCGGTTAGTTACCCCGTACCTATTTTTAACGACCTCGATTTTTTATACCACGTTCGTGCTTTTGCAAAAGCAGAATTTATAAGTGCCGCACCAAAAATTACCCTCACCAACCAAACTACCTCTGTTGATTATACCGTACATACACAACGGACTTATAAACAAACAGTAGGCGTTTTTGCGCTCGCTATTGGGTTAAGATATGAGTTTGGTTATGCGGACGAGTAAGAGAGCAAAAGGTTTTTAATTTTTCTACCAATAATTATTCTTATAGTTTATTTTAGGGGAGCACCTATAAGCTTTGCCTAAAACAATTGCCTAAAACAGAGCTTGTGTAAGGCTTCCTACTAGGGCGCACAGAGTTTTTTACGAAGGCACACTAAGTTTTTTTGGCTGCGCCGCCTACTTTTGTTAGCACTCCTATATGCTTCAAGTATCACTTTGTTTAAAAATAGTAATCTACTGGTTATTAGCTTCTTATAGCCATATTAAAATACAACTTTTCTATTCATATATTCTACAAGATTCCTCAAATCGTTTCTGTAAATGAAATACCCATTTTATTTTATGACAGGTTTATCAGGCTCCATTTTTTTATTATTCCTTACTATTATTCATATAAACACCTAGGGATGGTGAAAAGATAATCCATTCCTTTTTTCCTTGTACAAAGAAATTTTCTAATAGACCAGGCGCAAAATAGGAGCGTACGATTTTTACGCAGTAAAATAGGAATGAGTGATTTTTGCACAGCAAAATAAATGCATTTTGATGCATTTAAACGGAATGAACCGCTTGCGGAGAAAGGCGATATTTAAGCTAAGTGAACCGCTTGCGGATAAATAGCAGCGCTATTACGAGTATTTGTAACGCAGGATATTGGGAAATATCGAAGTGGAAAATGTAAATTTATTTTTGCACCATTCCCTATAAAGACATAAAAAAACCCCCAATGAAACATTGGGGGTTGCAATACTGTAAAAAACCTAACAAA
>JAHDBT010000732.1 GCA_020630215.1 Bacteroidota bacterium | reverse complement strand
ATGCCCAAGTTTACCTAAACAGTTCTCCCTGCATTGGCTTTAATAACGGCTCCCTACAAGTACAACTAAGCGACTTAACCTACCCACCCTACACCTACGCATGGAGTAATACAGACGGCACAACAGGCACAGGCACTAGCGAAACCGAAAATTTCATCATCACCGATTTAGCTGCTAGTATTTACAACATTACCGTAACAAATGCCGAATTAAATACAGTAATCGTTAACGAAGTAGTGCTAACTGCCATCCCCGGCAGTTTCTTCGAAATAATAGACATTACCACCATCAACAGTACCAACGAACTAGCAAACGGCACCATTAACATAACCGTAGATGGCGGCACTCCCGACTATACTTTCACATGGTCAGGCCTAGATAGCGGCAGCCAAACTACTAGCAACCCCCTAGAAAGCATTACCTTCCTCTATGCTGGCGATTACAATATTACCATCACCGATGGAGAAGGAAACATCAACACCAGCACCATCACCATCCTAAACGAAACCAACCCCGAAGAAGCGTGTAAAACCCCTATGAATGTTGTCATCCTAAACGATGTTTCTGGCTCCGTTGATGCCGTAGAATACGAAGAATCAAAAACCTTTTATGTGGATTTTATCAACGCCATCAATATAGGTTTTGAGGAAGAGGAATCAAGAGTAGCTATCATAGAATGGTCGGATACAGGAGAGCAAGAAATACGTATTCCCATAACTGGCGACCTAGCAGCCCTACAAGATTATACGGGTTATACTCGCAATTTTGAAGGCGGCACCAACCCACAATCCGCCCTAGCTTTTGGGCATGATTACCTAGCAGCAGAAGCTGGTCCTAATGCCACTAAAATATTGATTTTATCAACAGATGCTAATAGCAGCCAAGTCAGCGGTTCTTTAATTGCACTAGCAGAGGAATACAAAGCAGAAGGCTATATTATCGTCAGCATTGCTTTTGATGATGCTTTTTCAAATGACTATACGAGCGATATTTTACAACAAACAGCCTCCATCGATTTGCTAGCACCAGGCGCACCAGCGTACTCCTTATTAGATGCGCCCTTAGCCAATTTTATTGTCAATATCTACGTATGCCCCTCTAGTCCAGGCACAAGCAATACCACCTATTTTAGTAGAGATGCTGCGCTAGAAATTATAGCTTACACCCCCAATGATTTCTGCCCCAATCCCGAAAATATCACCCTAGAAATTGCCCTCACCGCCCAACAACAATTATCCATCCCAGCAGGCACGCCCATTAGTTTTTACTACAACAACCCAGCAACTTTTGGCGCAACTTATTTAACCACTTCCTTCGTCCCTTGCGCCATAGCAGCAGGCACAGGCGATACCCTGAATTTCGATTTGCCAGTAAGCAATCCCTCCAACATCTGGGCAGTCATCAACAACGATGGCAGCCAATCACCCCCCATTGATTTTCCAATTACAGCAATTCCCGAAATCGTCTACATCAACAACGTCGATAACATCGGCGTATGCACCGACCCTCTGCCAAGCGTATCCGTAATCAAGTACACCACAACGCCACAACCCATCTGCGACAACAGCGTATTCTACACCGTCGATGCCTGCAACATCAGCGAATTGGAAGCCACCGAAATCATCGTAACAGATGTACCACCTATAGGCTTTGAACTCCTTAGTGCAAATGTTGATTTAGCCAGTTGTGCAACAGGCAATTTAACAGAAGGATTCACCCTCCCTCCAAGCTGCTGCGTCAGTATCATTTACGAGTACGATGCAACAAATGCGCTAGATGGAGATTACGCTAATCAAGGCGTACAACTAACAGGCACAGGCGGTCAAAATCTCTACAATTTTGATGGCAATAGCACTAGTGCCGAAGATGTAGTAATTGGCGAAGGAATAGATTGTGCATCTACCACGGTATTATTTACAAAGGAAGTCAATTCCACCTCCATCTGCGAAGAAAGCTTCCTAAGCTACACCTTCACCATCGACAACCAAACCAACACAAACCTACAAGGAATAACCTTTTTTGACGAACTACCCGCCCCCGCAATCTGGGCAGCCGAACCTTATCTGCTAAACGGATTAAGCATCGCCACCAGCAACATCACCAACACCCAAACCGCCCAATTTACCATCGCCGAAATAGCCCCCGAAACCACCGCTACCTTTGTACTAGATGCCTATTTAGGCACTTGGGAAACGACTGACATTTTAGAAAATACGGCGACACTAAATGAGCTACCTCAATTTGTAAACGATGGAGTAGCAGCAGGCAGCATAACCGCCACAAGCGAGTCCGTAAACATCAACGCCCTCCCCATAGTAAACGCCCAAAACCTAGTAGAAATTAGCGATGAAGAAACCGCCCTTCTAAGTGCCGAAATCACCAACGGAACCAATCCAACCTGGGCAACCGCAGGCGATGGTACCCTAGAAACCCCCAACGAATCAAGCACCAACTACACCCCTGGGCCACTCGATATTGAACAAGGTTTTGTACAGTTCACCATCAGCGCAACATCGCCCTTAGCAGGCTGCGGAGAAGCGTTAGATAC
>JAHDBT010000731.1 GCA_020630215.1 Bacteroidota bacterium | reverse complement strand
TTATTTGTGAAGGACTATGGGTAGCCGCAGATAACCCATCTATATCAGTTTATGATGACTGTGACCAAAGCATTGCAGAAGGAGTAAGTCCTGGATGCTATACCTTTACTAAAAGTGGTGATGGACTAGGTAATAATCCTCAATGTGGTGCCTTCGAATTGCGATTCAATTTAGAAATTTTACAAGCACCAACAATAGATGTTTCGCCCGACCAAACCGTGTGCGAAGGCGATATCCCAACAGCATTAAGTATCACAACAACAGCAACCGACATACAATGGCAAATGAGTACCATTTCTTGTACTGAAGGGTTTGTGGATATTAATGGAGCTACCGCAGCAACTTATGCACCTAGCGCAATATCTGATACCACCTATTACCGAGCTATTGTTAGCGAAATAGGTACTTGTAGTACTGGCACTTGCGATTTTGAAAGTGCCTGCATTACTATAAACGTAGAGCCAAATGATGCGAGAATTTTTGCCCTTGCTGCAAGTTGTACCAATGGAGTTCCTAATGAGGATGGATATTTCCAGATTTCGAGCGCAGAGGGAGCTACGCACTACAACTATGTAATGGGAAGCGATTATTCAACAGGAGACCCCGATATAAATAATGCAACAGCTATTGATGCCAATGCTTTACCACTTCAGTTTGGTGCCTTGCCTAATCCAACAGGCTCGCAAGATTATACTTTTAGAATATTTAATATTGATAATGGCTGTTTTAGAGATTATACGGTTCCTTTGCAAGAACAAGATTGCACAATAACCTGTAATTGTGAAGAATATTTATACGCCAACGATACAGAACGGGATGAGGTACATAAGTTTGCTATCAATCCAGATGGTTCTTTAATGGAAGTAGGAAATCCTTTTATAGACAATATTAGCGACCCACATGGTATAGGTATTGATTTAAATGGTTTCATCTATGTAACAGATGTTGACTTTTCGAATACCGATCAACCAATTAATAGTGTTAATCGTTACACTTGTGATGGGGATTTAATTAATACCATATTCAACGATGAGATAGCATCAGGGCAATTTGGTTCCTTGACCAACATTATCGTAAAAGACAATGTATTTTATAGAAATGATAGAACCTTCGATGGAGGATTTGCAAAAACAATGAGTGCATGGGATATATGTAATGACGAACTTATAGGGCAAGTAGAGTTTTCTAATAATTCTAACGGTTATAAATGGGGTTTCTCTGAAGGTAGTGATGGTAACTTTTATACCTCTAATATCGTTAACGACACCTTATACATCTATCAGTTTACGCCTGATTTAGCACAGTTTGCCTATCCACCTACTACTGTTATTACGCCATTTCTTACAGATACCATTTTTAACCACAACATTTCTTTTGGTATTGATACAGACCCCGCTGGAAACATATACGTGTTAGTTTATAAAAGCTCTACAACAAATACGCAAATAAGAAAGTATGATAGTAGCGGAGATCTAGTAGGGGTGATAGAGGACAATATAGACGACGACCAAGGATTTAACTATACATTTGGACTCGTTTATTCTGAAGATGCCAACATGTTATACCTGTCTTCCAGATTTGAAGATTGTGTAAGTGTTATCGACCCTACTACGATGACCTATATTCCAGAAAAATCTATTCCTGGCGGAGGAGGTAAAGGTGTGGGTATTATAGAAGAGTGTTGTATTACTCCTAATCGCCAAACCTTAGATATTACCCGATGTGTGGCCAATGAGGAAGAAATCTTTAAGTTGAATGATGTTTTTCCATGCGAAAGCCCCGTTTGTGGTGGTCAATGGCAAGCCGTAGGATCTACCGATGGTTTTGATATAAGCAATTTGGAATGCGACCAGTCTGTAACGCTGCTAGGTACTGGCGGATGTGGTACCTTTACTAAAGGAACCGATGGTTTAAATGGTACTTGTGGCGCATTTGTTCAAACAATTAATATTGAGTTAATATTAGCTCCAGATATGGAAGTGTCGGGCGACCAAGCTGTATGTGAAGGTGATACACCAACCCCATTAAGTATTACAACTACAGCTACAGACATTCAATGGCAAATAAGTACCACCTCTTGTACCGAAGGATTTACGGATATTGATGGAGCTACAGCGGCAAACTATACACCAGCAGCAGTTGCTGGAGCTACTTATTATCGAGCTATTGTTAACGATTCGGGTGCTTGTAGTACTGGCACTTGCGAGTTTGAAAGCCCATGTATTACCGTAAGCATCGACCCAGCTTGTCCGGATTGTCCAACACCCATCTGTTTACCTGTTAATATTATTATTAACGAATAAGCAATAAGAATGCGCTAATCATGGAACTATATGATGCCCTACCATATTTTTATGGTAGGGTTTTTATTTATACTTCCATCTTTTCCATTCACATACATTCCTAAATCCTGTCCAAGCATTAGGAGTACTAGTGTGAAAGGTATCTACTGCTAATATTCGTTCCCGTTTATCATGCCATCCGCCGCCTGCGGAAATATTAGGTTCGCTAGTCCATTCGCTAACATTGCCTCTTAGGTGATAAATAGC
>JAHDBT010000115.1:13522-16146 GCA_020630215.1 Bacteroidota bacterium | reverse complement strand
AACCACTAAGGGACAAAAAAGCCCCATCACAAATTAATGTAACAGGGCATCCTATCATTATGAGAAATTAATTTTTTTAGTACCGTATCAAATCAATACCAATAGCACCTACATTGTTTTTATGCCAATTAAAGTCTGCATCACTTACCAAGCCATCTAAATTTATATCGCTATTTGTATATAAGTAGCTAGGTGAAATTTGTTGAGCGTAGCCATTAAAATCGGTGTAAGTAATTGCGCCATCGTTGTTGCAATCGCCAGCATACAAAGCGTATAATCCATTGGCAGTTACTGCTTGTTGGCTGTTTTGTGCCTGCGAAGCCGCAGTGGTAAAATCGTATGATAATTCGTAATTATTAGGCATTAATTCGGTACTGCTTTTTACGGCTAAATGGTTGCGGTGTCGTAAAATAATGTGGTAAGGAATATGAGGTTTTAATTGGTTAAAGGCAATCCCTTCATTTCCGCTTAAATCTACTACAATCCCATCACTTCTTAAAAGGGCAGCTTTGGTTTCGCTTATGTTAAATAGTTCGTTTTGTACTTCAATTAAAATCCAATCTACAATATTAGCTGGAAAGGTAAACACCGACTCGGTGCCATTATAAAACCAAGGAGCAGTATTGTAAGGCTGCTGATTAGGTAGTAAATTATTGTTTTTTAAATTGGTATTCATGTTAAATCCGTTGTGGGAGCCTTCTAGTAATACGTTGAGGTATACTAAGGTAGCTTGGCATGGAGTAGTAGGGGTAACAGGGCTGCTTCCTGCACAAGTATTGGCTTGGCTGCTGTGTGCCAAAATGTGGTTAACACAAGTTAAAGCATCTTGGTCAATATCTCTAATATCGGTAGCCGAAGCCATAGAAGGATACATGAGTTTGCCATAGTCTAAAACGTGGCCCATGCCATGAGCATGTCCTAATTCATGCACACAAATAGATTCAAAGTCTTTAAAATCGCTAGAGGTAGGATTGGGGCCAAAATTCCAATTGGTAAGGATGTTGTCGCTGCTAGAAAAGGTAATATCTATTTCGCTATAAAAAGCATCGCCAGTAAAACAAGCAACATACCAATGGATGGTTTGTGCTAAAACGCCAAGTTGTAGGGAGCAATTATCATCAAAGCTAATTAGGTTAACATTGTCGTTAATAGGGCAACTAGCAAAACTCGTATTACCATTAGCTACAAAACTAGATAAGGTGTTACATTGCCAATTTTGCAAGGCTCGCTCAAAGGCAGCAACGGCATTGGTATTAGTGGCAAAGTTGGTATTATAAGTAAAGTTATATCCTCCTTGCCCATTATGATTAACCAAATCTACCTCCCTAAAACCGACAGTAGCTTTATTAAACAAAATACTTATTTCTTGCGGCGAAATGGCTTCCTCACCAGTAGGATTTACCACTTTTACCAATCCACTTGCAGCCCCCGATTTTCCAAGTACAATTTCTAATCCAGGCACTATTACTTTTATTTCGGAATCACTCCAAGATATAAAATGATCGGTTGCTACACTTTGGTAAGCAATACTTAGTCCGTAATAATCGGGATGCCTAAATTTAATAGCTGCTGCGCCCGAAGGTACATCGCCAAAGCCGCTACCGCTAATAGTGAGCGTATCAAACATGCCTGCTCTAAACACTAGTGGACTTAAATTGCTAATACTTATTAATTGTTGTTGGGCTTGTGGTGCAGGAGGTGTATTAATGTTAGTTATATTTTCTAGTATCCTATTTTTTTTAATTTGCGGATGCTCCTTTAATTGTGCCGATAAAGCCGTGTAGAGTTGTTTTTCGATATCAGTGTATTGCTCAAAATGATTGTAAGCAATTTGTTTTTTTTCTTCGTATTGGTAAAAAGATTGAGCCGCAGCGGTTGTTTGTAATACCAAGGAATGTTTGGCTGGCAGGTTAATATTATTAACGGTACTTAACTGGCAGCAAAACAAACCATAGTTGTTTATTGATAGTTGTAAACTTGGATTTACCCGAGCAATCACCTCGCCAACTTGCCCGCCTAAAGTAATTAAGGTAACATAATTGGATACTTCGCCCTTAAAACTTTTAAAAACCTCTATGGTATAAGCGGTATAAATTTGATTTCGGTTGTTGTTCCAAAAACTTACTTGTTCGGTAACCAGTCCTTCAATTATATAATCTGATTGATGGGTTTGTGTGGCTAGGGAAACGGGTTGCATACTGCATTGTGCATAAATAGCAGGCGGTAACAAGGAACCTAACAGTAGGAAGGTGAAAACATAAATTAAGTTTTTCATGATAGACACTTGTGAAATAATTGGTTGAAAAAATAGCGCAACATCAATATAATAAAAATATTGATGTGCGCCTATCTGTATGTGTTCCCTAAAACAATTTTTACATTTTTGTTGGGTAATTAATTCTTTTTTCAAAAAGGGAAAAAACGCCTAGCAGATACTTTAAAATCTGCTAGGCTGTTAACTAGAAGCTTCTGTTAACAATGCAGATTTCTTCCATTTAAAAGAAAACTACTACTTACTTAAACTGCATTTTGTTTGAAAAAAAATGGGATGTGGTTTTAGCCTTCTCCGTCAATTTCTTCTTCCCCTTCGTCATCTCCATCGTCAACATCGCCTTCGCCATCAT
>JAHDBT010000115.1:5562-13422 GCA_020630215.1 Bacteroidota bacterium | reverse complement strand
TCAATTTCTTCTTCCCCTTCGTCATCTCCATCGTCAACATCGCCTTCGCCATCATATTAATTTTTAAAATACTAGGGAAACATACAAACGTGAACATTTAGAGTAAGGGCTAGTAAGGGTTTATTTTGGGTATATAGAATAGTTCTTATTGCTAAGGTTCTACATAAGTTTCTCGGAAGTGATAACCGCCACCATTTACAATTATAGGGTTGATGAGGGTAGGCACATCTGGCCACACTATTACAATATCTTTTCCTGTAGCAGTAAATAAACTAGCCGATACTGTTATAGGAATTACAAATGGAATAGAATCGTTAGGCGCAATACTAACGGTAGTTAAACTGTTACTACCATCCTCGTTTGCTTCGCTTAGTGCAGTAGGAAGTATATCTTCAATGCCATAACGTAAGCTAAGGTTATCGTTAAAAGGGGTAATGCTTCGGTTAACAATGTAGCCTGTTAAGTTAGCTACCTGTCCAATAGTTACGGTATCAGGAAATGCTAGAGAACGAAATGCTAAATCAAACTCTGACTCAGCATATAAGAAGTTACCATCATTATTAAAGTAGAGTACTATTCCATCATTTAAGCGTATTTCGTAATTGCCATTATTTTCTAGTTCGGCTTTAATAAGATTGGCAGTAGGATAGGTGTTGTTGATATATGAAAAAACATTTTCAGGAATATCATTATTGTTAAGTTCATATTCTCCATCTTCGTTATCCTCTTCGTGTTCGATGTATAAAATAGTACCATCAGCATCAAAATAAAGTTCTATATCATTAATAAGTGCTACTTCGTAAGTGCCATTGCTATTTAGTTCTACTTCCTCAATAGCAATGTTTGGATAATTTGCATTAATGTAGTCGATAATATTTTGTGGCAACTCACTAACCAGTATTCTTTCGTCCTCATCCTCATCTTCCTCTTCCTCTTCTTCGTTTTCTATATTTTGGTAATTGCCATCTTCATCAAAGCTTAGGTTCAAATTATTGTTAAGGGTTACTTCGTAAACTAGCTCCTCTTCGTTTTCCTCAATAGCTACATTTATAATAAAATTATTAGGGTAAAAATCATTTAGGTAATCTTGTATTTCGCTAGGAAACTGCACAACATCATTATCCATTGAAGAACTGATTGTACTACCAGACACCTCCGCAATTTCTTCTTGTGTAGGATTAATAGATGCATCGTTAAACTCTGTGTATTTAGTGCAAGCAGAAATTATTAAACTTGCTAATACAACTAAAAACCCAATTTTGTTTTGCCTTAAATTTTTCATAGAAATTGATTTTTCTTCAGTAGGTATGCTGCAAATATAGACCATTCTTGATAGAGAATAAGAGTTATTGTGCTTATTTCTTACATGCTTAAATAGTATTTTTTTCTAGTGTTAACTACCCGTTTTTAACAAAAAAACATTAATTTTGCCTGCTTTTACTAGGTTTTGTAATTTTTTAAACAAGGATTGTAACTATCTAATTAAGCATTTATTAGCTCAATAATACTAATGTACTAACCTTTATAAAGCGCATTTGGCAAGGATAAACATACCTTTTTTACTTTTTTAGATAAATTTCTTACATGAACAAGATTAAATAATTTGAAAAATGAGGAACATTTTTGACATAATTTCTAAACTTAGCAAGGAGGAAAAGCGAAGCTTTAAGCTTTTTTTAAAAAGAGCTAATAATTACCAAGAAGATAATAAAGTAGCGCAATTATTTGACTTTGTGAACCTAGGTACTTGTAGTACGGATGAGGAACTAGCAGAAAGATTGTATCCTGAAAATAATAAGAACGCCTATTACCGCCTTAAAAAACGAATGATAGGTGATTTAGAGTCTAGCTTACTGATTTTACATGCTGATTTTGATGAGCAAATGACGATTTTAAATCAATTGGCAATTGCTAAAATTTACGCTCATAAATCTTTATTTAAAGATGCACTTAGTATTTTACAAAAAGCAGAAAAGAAAGCATTAGCATTAGACCATTTTGATTTGTTGACAACTATTTATAACAATATTACTAAAATGGCTTTTGAGTACGATGAAATTGATTTACAAAAATACCTTGATAAACAAAGCCAAAACTTAGAAAATTATAATGGTTCTTTAAAAATATCGCAGCTACTACACTATTTATCCTATCGCTTAACTAAATCTAACTACGATTTGCGAGATGAGGATATTAGTGAAAAATTAGCACAGCTTCAAAAACAATTAAGCATTGATGAACACTTAATTCAATCGCCTAAAATACAATTGAAAATTAGCAAATGTATTAGTAAAGCACTATTGCAAAAACGAGATTTTAAATCCTTAGAACAATATTTAATTGCTAATTTAAAAGATTTTGAATCTAAAAATATATACAAACAAAACCATCTTGAAAAGATAATTGTGTTTGTTTGGATTATTAACACCTTATTTAAAAACCTAAAATTTGTAGAAGCTGCTATCTATGCCGAACAACTGCATGAGGCATTGCTCGCACATCAAAAACGCTATTATGGTAAGTATATATGGACTTATTACCAGTGTTTAGTAACGCAATATTTTTACTCTAATCAATGTTTAAAAGCAATTGAGTTATTAGAGGTTTTAGCTGCCGAAAATACCCATAAAGGCGTACTGTATTATGATTTGTTTGTGCGCCTTAACCTAGCAACTATTTATTTGTGTTGCAAACAAATAGATAAAGCCATGACTAGTATTGCTCCTTTATTTTATAAAGAAACCTTTAAAAGCTTATCGCAAGAGTTGCAATTACGTTTACTAATAGTAGAAATAATTTTGCATTACGAAAATAAGGATTTTAACTTTTTAGACTATAAAATCAACGACATTCGCAAATCGTTTAGGCGTTTATTAAAACAAGACCATTATAAAAGAGAAAAAAACTTTATTCACATCATTAAAAAAGCCATCCGCTATCCCAATCCTTTTAAGGATAAGCGAATACTAAAATTAATTACTGCATTTAGCGAGAGTTCGCCGCCCTTTGAGCCAGGTTCCAACGAGTCTGTTAATTACCAACTATGGTTAGAAGCAAAAATAAACCATAAAAATTATTACCAAACTATTTTAGAAAGGGTGCAGCTATAAGCTAACAAAAAAATGATTATCAACCTCTTGTATTACCAGTTGCTGCGCTAGGCAATTTGTTAAGTATAAATCCTTTTAATGTGTAGTATTTAAAGAAGAATTGGTCTTTTTAGGGCATTTTATTTATTTTATTAACGGTTGAGGGAGCTTTTTTTAGAATGTTGATTACTAAGTAGTTATGTTATTTTTGCTAGGACGTTTTTTAAAAAGATTAGGCTTTCTGTTACATATCCATTGTAAAGCATTTTATATTCCTGAAATTTGCTTAACTTTGTTTTTCTCATTAACAAGATAAAAAGCTTAAAAAGCAATAAATTATACTATGAAGATTTCTTATAATTGGTTAAAAGATTATTTAAACATTGATCTTTCTCCCGATGAATTATCGGTTATATTAACTGATATTGGACTAGAAGTAGAAGGGCTAGAGCATACGCAAGCAGTAGCTGGCGGATTAGCAGGATTGGTAATTGGAGAAGTGAAAACAGCCGAAAAACATCCTAATGCAGACCGCCTAAAGGTAACTACTGTTGATGTTGGTACTGAAGAATTACTGCACATTGTTTGTGGCGCACCTAATGTAGCCGCTGGACAAAAAGTAGTTGTTGCAACCGTAGGCACCATGCTTTATCCTACTGCTGGCGAACCCTTTAAAATTAAAAAAGGAAAAATTAGAGGCGAAGTGTCGATGGGCATGATTTGCGCCGAAGATGAAATAGGACTAGGGGTAGAACACGATGGCATTATTGTTTTGCCAGATAGCGTGCAAATAGGTCAACCCGCTAAAACTGCCTTCGATTTAAACGAAGATTACGTTTTTGAAATTGGCTTAACCCCCAATCGTTCCGATGCCTTTTGCCATATCGGTTCGGCTAAAGATGTGCTAGCTTTCCTAAAAGTACACCACAATTTTACAGGCAAAGTAACCATGCCATCCGTTGCCAATTTTAAGGTCGATAACCACGATTTAACCATTCCTGTAGAAGTAGAAAACTATGAGGCTTGCCCAAGATATACAGGCGTATCCATTAAAGGAGTTACGATTAAAGAATCGCCCGATTGGATGAAAGAACGCCTCCTTGCAGTAGGAGTACGACCCATTAACAACATTGTAGATATTACCAATTTTGTACTACACGAAATAGGGCAACCCCTACACGCCTTTGATGCCGATAAAATTGCAGGAGGAAAAATAATCGTCAAAAATTTACCTGAAAATGCCCCCTTCTTATCGCTCGATGAGGTAGAACGCAAACTTTTTGCCGAGGATTTGATGATTTGTGATGCCAACTCTAAAGGTATGTGTATCGCAGGCGTTTTTGGCGGTTTAGATTCTGGTGTAACCGATAGTACCACCAATATTTTCTTAGAAAGTGCTTGCTTTCATCCCATTAAAACAAGGGTTTCTGCAACTCGTCATAACTTGCGTACTGATGCCGCTATGCGTTTCGAAAAAGGCGTAGATCCTAACGTGTCGGTATATGCACTTAAACGAGCCGCTATGCTCATCAAGGAATTAGGTGGCGGCGAAATTGCTTCGGAAATAGTCGATATTTATCCGCAAAAAGTAGCTAAAAAAGAAGTGTTGGTTCGCTACAAAAAGGTAAACACACTACTAGGAACTAAGCTTAGTGGCGAGGAAATAAAAAATATTATTACCGCTTTAGAAATGGACATTGTTGCAGAGGACGAAAATAGCATCACCGCAGCCGTGCCTACTAACAAAGTAGAGGTAACTCGCGAAGTAGATATGATTGAGGAAATTGTACGAATTTATGGATTAAACAATATTCCGTTTCCAGAACAAATGCGCTCGTCTTTATCCTATCGCCCTTCACCCGACCCGCAGGCTATCCGCAAACGTACTTCCGATTTCCTAGTAGCCAAGGGGCTTAACGAAATGATGGGCACCTCCATTACCAATAGTTCTTATTACGAAGGCGAAACCGATGTGGTAAAAATTCTTAAAAGCATGAACGCCAATATGGATGTAATGCGTAAACGCATGGTGTACTCTGGCTTAGAAGCGGTTAAACACAATCAAAATCATTACCAAACCAATGTAACTTTATTTGAGTTTGGTAAAACCTACAATACCTATCAAAAAGATGACATCAATCAGTACAACGAACAGGAACATCTTACGCTGTTTTTGTCGGGTAATAAAAACAACGAAAGCTGGCAAGGCGCACAACAGCCCTACACCTTTTTCGATTTAAAAGCCTTAGTACAACAGCTTTTTGAAAAGCTAGGATTGATGAACGTAATGCGTAGCCGTGATTATAAGGGCGAAGAATTAAGCTATGGAATGGAGTTGATGTCTCGTAAAAAAACAGTCGTAAGTTTTGGAGCCCTTAACCACAAATTGCTCAAACAAATGGGCATTAAGCAAGCCGTTTTATATGCCGATTTTAACTGGAGCTATATTTTAGAGTTAATGAAATACCAAAAAGTTAACTTCGCAGAAATTGCCCGTTTTCCTAGTGTGCGTAGAGATTTGGCCTTGCTATTAAATAAGGAGGTGAACTTTGGAGACGTAGCTGCTATTGCAATTAAAACAGATAAGAAACTGCTAAAAACGGTTAACTTATTTGATATTTATGATGATGAATCGAAAATAGGGAAAGGGAAAAAATCGTATGCGGTAAGCTTTATTTTCCAAAATTACGAAAAAACCTTAACCGATAAAGAGATCGACAAAATCATGCAAAAACTGATTCATAATTACGAAAAACAATTAGGTGCAACATTGCGCTAAACAATTGTTAAATGGCTTTATAATTAAATTGTTTTTACTTAATGACAGAACAGACTTTCAAAACCGCTATAGTTGGCTTGCTTACACAAAATAAGCTAGGAAGAACAGACAAAACTAGCTATTGGCAATCCAATTAATACGCCTAAAAAAATACGTCGGCATATAAACTGACTACTGGCAACTGAAAACTGATCACTAGAATAAAAAAAATATTACGATTATGGATAAACTTTCAGCACAAGTTGATGGAATAACCAATAAACTAAATACCATACTAAGCAATTACCTGCAACTTAAACAGCAGCAGGAGGAATTACAAGCAAAAAATAAGGTGTTAAATGCACAGTTGGAAGACCGGCAGCAAGTAATTACCGACTTAGAAGAACAGCTTAAACTACTAAAAATAAGTAAAAGTGTAAGCTTATCCGAAAGTGATAATAAAGAACTAAAAGCCATCATTAAAGAAATTATTAAAGAGGTAGACAAATGTATGGCAATGCTCAATAATTAATTTAGCAGACAAAACGATGCATGGTAAAGTGCAAAGCAATATCTGTATTATATATCAATTTATGGAAAAAATAATTAACGTAAAAGTAATAGTGGCCGACCGTCCCTATCGTTTAAAAATTGCTCCTGAAGAGGAGGAGTATGTGCGTAAATCTGCGAAGTATATTAAGCAGAAAATGTCCGAATTACAAAATGCTTACGGTGCTAAAGATAAACAAGATTATCTAGCAATGGCTTCGTTACTGATTTGTGTAGATTGGCTAAAATCTAAAAACAATGTGCAGTTAGAGGACCACGAAATAAAAGACAAACTAGGCCGCCTAGATCAACTTTTGAATGAGTTTTTAAGTAATAAAAACGACTTAGCGGAGGTGCCTAACACCCAAAGTAAGCAATAGGAAATAACCACATTTTAGGTAGGCTGTAAATACCTAAAAGCCTTTTAACTCGAAATAAACAAACGAAAGTTTATACCCAAGTTACCAAGATAGATATACCTGAATACAAGCAAGTAGGTAGATAGCTAGTACTACAATGGTTCTCAGAATGTAATGCTTGTTTTTTTTTCGGAAATTATATGGTATATTAAGCACAGTAATTAATGCATTTATAAGCACATTAAGCGATAAAACAACCGCTAAATGCGCTTTAACCAATCATAGCAACTAATTATGGTGAATGGAGATGTTCATAAAAATATTTGATGTTTGATATGGATAGGTCATTTTATAGTAATTATTTTGTTAGGCACTAAAATTTAAAACAACAACTCATTATATAATTTATTTTAAATACAACTCATGGGACTAGAAATAGCAATAGCAGTTGCTTTGGCTATTCTTGGTGTGGTAATCGGGTTCTTTTCTGGTAAAGCGGGTGCAACAAAAGCATCGGCAGGAATGTTAGAGGAATCGAAGAGGGAAGCTCAACAAATAGTGAGTACCGCTATTCAAGAGGGAGAGGAAGAGAAAAACAAACGATTACAACAGGCAAAGGATAAGTATCATAAACTCAAAAGTGAATCGGAAAAGCGAATTCGGGCTAATGAAAAAAAAGCAGAAGAGTTTGACCGCAAGCTGAAACAAAGAGATAATGAACTCAAGCAACGCAAAGAAAATATTCGGAAACAGGAAACTGATAATAACCGACGCAAAGAAAATTTAGAGAAACAATTGGCAGCACTAGAAAAACAACAAAAAGAACTAGAAAGCCAGCACGAGAAAGAAAAACAACAGCTAAAACAACAGCATAAAGAACTGAAAAGTTCTAAGGCAAAATTTGAAACAGAATCGCAAAAGCAATTGGAAAAAATTGCTGGATTGAACAGAGACGAAGCCAAGCAGAAGTTGATGGATAGTATGATAGAAAAAGCAGAAACCGATGCCATGTCGTATATTAAAGATGTGGTAGATGAAGCCAAATTAAAAGCAAACAAAGAGGCGAAAAAAATTATTATACAAACCATACAACGTACTGCCGCCG
>JAHDBT010000115.1:0-5462 GCA_020630215.1 Bacteroidota bacterium | reverse complement strand
GCAAACAAAGAGGCGAAAAAAATTATTATACAAACCATACAACGTACTGCCGCCGAACATACCATCGAAAATACCGTATCAGTATTTAACCTAGAAAGCGACGATATTAAAGGCCAAATTATTGGACGGGAGGGTAGAAATATCCGTGCTTTAGAAGCCGCAACAGGTGTAGAAATTATTGTAGATGATACGCCTGAAGCAGTTGTTATCTCGGGCTACGACCCCGTAAGACGGGAAATTGCTCGCTTATCACTACAACGCTTAGTTGCCGACGGACGTATTCACCCAGCACGTATCGAAGAAATTGTTGCCAAAACTCGTAAACAACTAGAGCAACAAATCAACGAAATTGGCGAACGTACCGTAATTGACCTCAACATTCACGGGCTACACCCGCAACTAGTACGCGCTGTAGGACGGATGCGTTTCCGTTCTTCTTATGGGCAAAACTTACTACAGCACTCTATCGAAACCGCCAAACTGTGTGCCATTATGGCCGCCGATTTAGGCTTGAGTGCCAACAATGTAAAACTAGCCAAACGTGCTGGTTTACTACACGATATTGGCAAAGTACCTGAAGAAGAAACCGAACTGTCGCACGCCTTGCTAGGAATGAAATATGCCGAGAAATTTAAGGAACACCAAGCCGTTTGTAATGCCATTGGAGCGCATCACGACGAAGTGGAAATGACCTATATTATTTCGCCTATCATACAAGCCTGCGATGCCATTTCTGGCGCACGACCAGGCGCACGTAGAGAAATTTTAGAAACCTATCTCAAACGTATTGCCGAACTAGAAAGTTTAGCAAGTGCCTACGACGGCGTAGAAAAAGCTTACGCTATACAAGCAGGTAGAGAACTAAGAGTAATCGTAGAAAGCGACCGAGTACCCGACGAAAAAGCAGAGGAATTGTCGTTTATGATTTCGCAAAAAATACAAAACGAAATGCAATACCCAGGGCAAATTAAAGTAACCGTTATTAGAGAAAAACGAGCCATTAATTTTGCTCGATAAATGTAAATATCGTTATTAAAAAAAACAAAAGCCCCATCTACTTTATTTAGTAGATGGGGCTTTTTTAATAAGCTGTTTTTGACATGTTTATCGAAGCAGTTTGCACTTTTTACTACAAGCAGAGAGGCTTTAAACCCAAACTGCTGCCTTGACACAATGCTGCCCAGTCCAGCCTCCCGGCTGGAGCGTAACGGGCCTAAAGCCTCTTGGCTTGATGTCAAAACTTTTAAAGCTTAGATAAATAGGTCCTGTTTTTCATTTAAGCCATTTCTAAACGACTAGTACGATTGTTTTTAATGTGTTGTAAAAACAAATCCAATCCTTCCCGTTTAGCGTCATCCAAATGATAGCTGATGTATTGGGTTAAGTATTGGTGTATATCAAAACTAGGGTCGTAAGCAGCACGGTAATGCGCTACTACTTCGTCAATGTGTTGCATTCCTATATCAAAGGCTTCGTTAAGGCGATTTACAAATGGTGGAGGCAGCGGATTGGTAGCAATCCAAGCGGCAAATACAAAAGGCAAGCCCGTAAAATCCATCCAATGTTGAGGGAGGTCGTAGGCATAGGTAAATTTTTTACTCCATTCAATCGTACGGTCGCCAATAATTACGCCAGCCGTTTCACCCGCTATTTCGTGTTCGTAGCCTGCTTGTGTATTAACAAATTCGATGTTGGATAATTGCCAATATTCTCGGCACAATACCTGCACCAATTGTACGGAGGTGCGAGAGTGGTAATCGAGTAAAATGCGTTTAATTTGATGCAGCGGCTTTTGGCTATACAAGCACACCGTTTTTACCGCACCTACCGCCCCAATACAATAATTACTAATAAGTTGATAAGTAGGAAGCTGCGGAATAACTGCCACGGGAACCAATCCTAATTGCACCTCGCCTGCTAGTAATCGACTAGCCGTTTTAGATGGAATTTCGAGGCTTAAATCAATCTCTTTAATCAATCCTGTTTTTTCTAAACCCAATAAAAAAGGCTTCGTATTTAAATAAGAAACCGCAGAGAGTTTTAGTGGAGCAACGATGGTATCCTTCATAGTAACTATCTTTTTTACTGCTGTTTTTTACCTCACTTTGTAATCCTATAGTAAGGCATGTTTGTATAAAGTATAAAGTGTTGTAGGCGATTTTAGTTCCTAAAACGTTAGATTATGGTTTATTTAAACTATTAACGTAGTTGATACATTACAGCAGTAAAGCGAAACGAAACCGTACAAGTACCTTCTACTTTCTACAAAAATACCTTCTACAAAAACTCAAGTCTCCCAAGCACTTAAATCCCTTTGTATAAGCGTTTGCAATTGCATAATATCCTGCTGATGTGCTTGCTGCAAAAAGCGTTTAGTTGCATCTTCCATAGGAGGGCGTTTAGTCGTTTGTGTGTTTATCGACCATAATTTAGCTTGCAACCACAACCGTAATTTTCTACTAGGTAACAGCACTTTGCTTACCTTAATTAAAAAAGGAGGGCGGCTTTTTAAGAAATCTCTTAACAAGCTATTCCGTATTTTTTTATTGGTGTTAACAGGCGTAAAATCAGTTGTAAAAGTATCGTCTATTTCTAAAAAACGCAGCACCTCAGCGTATGCCTGATTCGTATTTTTTGCAAAATCATTCAGCAAAACAATATGCACTTGCTCCTTGCCAAAAACAGTTAAATAGCGTTTTACTTGCTCATAATAACGCCCTACCTGAGAGTAATACAACGCCTCGTAAGGACAACCAATATAAGGTGGAATATTGTTGCCTTGCCGCCGTGCTGTTTCCGCTAGTAAAGCTGCTTCAAAATTAGCAATCGTTTCGTTGCCACTGTACACCTGTTGGCTATGCAGCGAATACAACATGCTCACAGGATTTCTCAGCATAATAATAATCTTAGCACTAGGCTGAAAATCCTTAATAGCTTGTGCGGCCGTTTTAGAGTACAAATACCATACAGAGGCTTCGCCAATACAAGTAGCAGCAGCAGGCGCATTTTTAAACAAAGATAAATAGTAGGCTAGGGAAGGGCGAGGAGAACGAAAGGTAAAATCATCACCAAAATAATACAGCTCTTTAGCAGGCATATAAACTTCAGGATGTTTAAGCAGGTACTCGTACAAAGCCGTAGTGCCACACTTAGGTGCACCTACAATAAAAAAGTTGGGTTTTACAACCTCGTTTCCATTTTTTTGCTCCAAAAATGTATGTTTAATTATTATTTATCCCCACCCCAAAAAATGGACAATTTACAGTAGTGATATGAAGTGAAACCGTCTAACTACCAACTACCCAATACCAACTACTAATTAAAGTTTCACCCCATAAAAACCATACTCTTCAAAAAGCCCTTTATCATCTTCCAATTTCTGAAAAATAGGCAAATAATTAACCTTATCTATATAAACCGTAGCTTTAGGAATATAAGAAGAGGGAATGTTTAAGGACTGGCCAGCTTTTACATCCTCAAAATCATCAACGCCTTTATTCATTTCCATAATCATGTATTCGGCTATTTTAAACCTAGCGGCAATATCCATTAAATTTTCGCCACTTTTTACGGTATAGGTTTTAGTGGTAAAAGTAGGATCGGTAATGGTAATAATAAAACAATCTTGCCCATCAAAAGTAGTCGAGCCTGCTAGGTTAAACACTTGGTCAAAACCCTCCTGTTCGTCTGCACGTTGGTAAGCATCTTTCATAATGGTTTTAAATTTACCAAAACCCGCATTCACCATCGGATGATGTGCGTTTGCCATCAACAAGCTGCTAGTAGGAGAGAGGGTAACATTGATATACGGAAAACCGTTGGGGTTAACTTCTACTTTGCCACCTCTTTTGCCTTCGTCGTACCAAAGTTCTTTTCCTGCATCGCTGCTAGGCGCAATAATTTTTACATAAATGCTTTTGGGCTTTTCTTTTACCTTACAAAACACTTCCGATTTATAAATTCCCTTTTTCTTTAATCGTTCTTTTTGCTTAAAGGTATATTCTAGTGTTTGCACAGCGTCAATAGCACTAAAGGTTTTGTCTACTATTTCTCGGGCGGTTTGTGCGTTGCTGTTCATACTTGTTACAATCAGTAATAAAATGAGGGTGCTTGTTAAAAAAGATTTCATGCGTACAATGATTTTTTTAGCTATTTAATAAAGAAGGTGCTTCCCTTTAAAAGAAAGTAACCATACTGGCATAATTACCAACTTTTCAACAACGAAGGTAAGCATAAGTTCATTATATAAGGTAGTCTTTATTTCTCTTTGGCTCTATAAGGAAAAAAAAATGGCAAAAAAAAAAGTTGGCAGTAAACCATAAAGCTTCAATAAGGTCTATGTATTTGTACGCCAGCCAAAAACATACATTTGCAAGCAAGCGTATCTAGCTAAAACAAAAAATAATAATAAATAATAGAACCAATAAATTAGATTCATCATGAAAGCAGTAAACAGTTTCTTCCTTCTCGCCGTACTTGCCATCATCACCTTATTTGGCACCGCTACAACTACTAATATCTACGCACAAGATACCGAAATAAAAAAAATTAGAGTAAAACCAAAGTCGGCTCCTGATACGAATACAAAAGCAAGCAGTTCTAACAACAACAAAAGAAACAATCCAGGCAAGCCATTATTAACTGGCAACAAAGTATTTATTGGCGGTGGCGTTTATACTTCTACCGATTTAAACTCTTTTGTAATTGATGCGAATCCTTATTTAGGTTATAGAGTAA
This sequence comes from Bacteroidota bacterium, assembly GCA_020630215.1. GTDB lineage: Bacteria > Bacteroidota > Bacteroidia > Chitinophagales > UBA2359 > JAHDBT01. Next base: position 725 of record JAHDBT010000115.1, on the reverse strand, counting down.
GCAATAAAACAACAGTTGGAGTAGGACCTGTTTACCAATATCGTCAAACCAATACCCCTGTACATATATACGGTTTAAGAGCCTTTGGTCGTCACGACATTGTACCAGGCATTTGGTTAGAAGCAGATTATGAGTACATGAATGTTCCTGTAGGAGATAACCAACGTACCTCAACCTCTCGTTTGCCAGTAGGCGCAGGCATGAGCAAATCAATTGGCGGGATGAATTTTAACGGAGCTGTTTTATACGATTTACTATACAATAAAGACCGAAGCCCTTATGGAAGTCCATTTGTAATACGTGGCGGCGTTACCTTTGGCGGAGGCTTTAACTTTGGTAGCTAAAACAAACTTTCAACAGTTTGGCAAAACTAGTAATTAACAACATCATCGGAGTCTTAGCAAGCTTCATGTCCATATATATAGCGATTGACAAATGTTAATCGTTTAGCAAATGGCACTTCTTTTATAAAGGAGTGTCATTTTGCTATTTATAGCGTCTATAAAAACAAGAAGGGATAAGGTATTGGAGGACGGATAAGTTTACTAGAGGCAGGTATCTAATTCCATGCATTTAAAGGAAATGTATCAAAATTGGAACAAATTTCGTTACCTTGTGTAACAACCATTCTCTAATCTCCTTACGTTATAATAAAAAGAAATAATTAACCATAGTAACGTTTAAAAAATAAATCCGACAATTTGTACGTAGAGGTTTTGTGCTTA
>JAHDBT010000114.1:13572-16220 GCA_020630215.1 Bacteroidota bacterium | reverse complement strand
AAACAAATAAAGTAATTACTGAGGAGTTCCAACCAGTAATTCTGCATCCATCTTAACTTATGCTTAAAGATCACCTTCACCTACATTTCATTGTTTTGCTATTTGGTTTCACCGCCATCTTAGGAAAACTCATCAGCATTAATGCCACCGAATTGGTGTGTTATAGGATGTTGTTAGCCGCTTTAGGCATAGGAGCGTATGCCGCTTTTAAGAAAAATAATTTACGTTTACCTACTAATATTACTTGGCAACTAATAGGAGTAGGGGCTATTGTAGCCTTGCATTGGGTTACCTTTTTTGGAGCTGTAAAAGTATCCAATGTATCAGTAACTTTGGGCTGTATGGCCAGCGCTACTTTGTTTACCAGCTTCCTAGAACCCCTCCTAGAAAAACGCCGTATTTTTTGGGTAGAAGTACTAATTGGTGTACTAATAATTATAGGCTTATATGTAATTACTCAGTTTGCAATGGAGTATTATTTGGGAATTATTTTGGCTTTAACTTCTGCTTTTTTAGCCAGTTTATTTGGCGTATTAAACAGGCGATTTGTACAAACCTACCCGCCTGCCGTTATTTCCTTTTACGAAATGAGTGCTGGTTTTGTACTCCTCTTTATTTATTCTTTTTTTACTGCCGATGTACAATTTTCTCCCCTCAGTTTATCCTTGCCCGATGCGGGGTATTTGCTAGTACTCGCATGGCTGTGTACCTCGTATGCTTTTGTGGGCGTGGTTTATTTAATGAAACGCATGTCTGCCTATACCGTATCGCTTGCCATCAATATGGAACCCGTTTACGGCATCTTGCTTGCCCTCCTTATTTTTGGCAAATCAGAACACATGCACCGTGGTTTTTATGTTGGTGCTTTAATTATTATTGCCACCATTTCTGTTTACCCCTCTTTAAAAAAACGATTTGGAGAAACAGGCGATTAGTGGAGGGAATTATTTGCAAAGGAAAAAATGAACACAATAATTCATTAAATTGTTGGTATCTTTGTAGCATAGAAATATTCAAACCGTGAAAAGCATTGTATTATGTTAGGACAATATGTAAAAGTTTTTGTGAGTCCATTTTTTTGGTTGTTATTAACCATTGCCCTCATTATTACCTATATTATTTACCGCCATTATTTTGTGGGGTTTTATACCAATGGATTTAGTGAAGAGGAAGAGCAAATGGCCAAGCATTTAAAACATTATGGCTACGCTTTTATTGGTAGCGAAGCCCAAGACGATATTGGCCCGTTTGCCAATGAAAAATTAGCCGTTGCACCGCAAAATCCAGATGCGGTATTTAGGTTTCATAAAGTAAAAGCCCAAAAGGAAAATGGCGACGAAGTAGAACTCTGGGCAAAAATTGAATACGATGCCGCCACCATGAAAACCGTAAACTGGTTGCCGCAATTGGTGGCTCAAAACCTAAGTTCTTGATGACCCAAGCCTTGTCTTTTTTCCTGTTACGGCGTTATTACTCGGTCACGTAGCTAAGGCTATGCTCCCTCGTAATGCCTTGTAGCAGAAAAAAAATACGGCGACTTAATCATCAGAAACTTAGGTTCTGAGCCACTGGGCTAATCAGCATAAAAAAAATCGCCAGCATATAAACTACCCACTAAAAAAAAACTAAAAAAGCCAAGGGATAAATTAAAAAGCCCCTACAAAACTACTGACCACTGACCGCTGACTACTGACAGAGAGCACAGCGAAGGATCTGAAAACTGACCACTTAAAAAAAAACATGAGCAAAAAAAAATCACTAGAAATAATTAGTTACAATGTAAACGGTATTCGTGCCGCCATAAGAAAAGGACTAGTAGAATGGCTAGCCGAAAACGACTACGATATTGTATGTATACAAGAAACCAAAGCCCACAAAGAGCAAGTCGATATGTCGGCAATTGAGGCATTGGGTTATGAGCATTATTGGTACAGTGCCGAAAAAAAAGGATACAGCGGCGTGGCTATTCTCACCAAGCACACGCCCAAACACATTGAGTACGGTTGCGGCATCGAACAGTACGACAAAGAAGGGCGCATACTACGAATTGATTTAGCCGATTTCGATTTATCGGTGATGAGCGTATACATGCCATCGGGCAGTAGTGGCGAGGAAAGACAGGCAATAAAAATGCAATTCCTAGCCGATTTTTTACCCTACTGCCAAACCCTAGCCCAAGCCCATCCTAAACTCATCATCTCTGGCGATTACAATATTTGCAACAAAGCCATCGACATTCACAATCCTAAAACCAATGCCAAAACTTCTGGTTTCCTCCCCGAAGAACGGGAATGGATGGATACCTTTTTTGAAAACGGTTTTATAGATACCTTCCGCCATTTTAACCCCAACCCACACCATTACTCGTGGTGGAGCTACCGGGCCAATGCCCGCAACAACAACAAAGGCTGGCGCATTGATTACCAATCGGCTACCGAAGCACTTAGAGAACAACTAGCAGATGCAAGCATTTTTCCCGATGTAAAACAATCCGACCATTGCCCTATTTATGTGAAGGTAAAGCTGTAGGCAATGCCTGGGTATTTTAATTTAACAACAGCTATTATTCAATTCCAGTTATGTAAATTGCAACTGGGTTTTGGTCTTTGCGTGGTAGAGAAAATTCATGAATTTTCTCTACGGAAAAA
>JAHDBT010000114.1:0-13472 GCA_020630215.1 Bacteroidota bacterium | reverse complement strand
GGAAAAAAGAAGTAACTGTTTGGGCTGAAGGAAAACAAAATCCTACGCTCTACGAATTTGGCGATTTGTACGTGCCTTCTAAAAACGAAACCCGAACCGTTTATATCCATATTCCTGACGAAGCAGAAGTGATGGAATTGATGGAGGCTAATGGATTCGCAGTACTAGAAACTTTTTACCGCAGCGATAAATTTGACGAACCCGAAAAGGTAAAAGAAAAATCGGGAGAATGTAGATTTTGGATTGCTATGAAAAAAGCATAAATTAGCAGCAACTTAGGTAGAAGGTGCGAAAGTATTAACGAAGCGTACCTTATACTTTCTACACTTCTCCCAAAAAACTCCCCCAAACTATGGATTTTAGCAAATTCTTGCAACAAATTTATTTCGACAATACGGTAGAAAATTATTTGTGGGTATTGCTGGCAATTGTTATCGTTATTTTACTGATGCGATATATTGCAGGCATCATTGTAGGCCTTTTTTATAAGCTCATAAAACGTTGGTTACCAGATGCCGATGCAGCAAAAATGAAAAGCTTGTTGCTAGGACCTATACAGCTTTTTTTCTTTTGGATTGCTGCCGCTTTTATTATACAAACCTTAAATTTTCCGAAGAGCATAGAAACCGAGATTTTTGGTTTTAGCCTCAAGCAAATTTTAACAGTTAGCTACCAATTTATTGTAGCCGTTTCGCTTACTTGGATTGTGCTGCGATTGATAGATTTTGTGTATTTGGTATTGTTTGTAAAAGTAGAAAAAACCGAAACCAAAACAGACGACCAAGCCTTACAGTTTTTTAAAGAGTTTTTAAAACTTGGCGTGCTTGTTTTAAGTATATTGTTTATACTAGGAAACATTTTTCACTTCAACATTTCGGCATTGTTAGCGGGGGCAGGAATTGCAGGTTTGGCCATTGCATTAGCCGCCAAAGAAAGCCTAGAAAATTTACTAGCTTCGTTTACCATTTTCCTAGAAAAACCCTTTGTAGTAGGCGATTTTGTACAGCTCAACGAAACGGGCGGCATTGTAGAACGAGTAGGGTTTAGAAGCACCAGACTGCGTACGTCCGAAAAAACCTTTGTTACCATCCCTAATCGAAACATGATTAACTCGGTACTTGATAACCAAACCCTACGAACCAAACGACGCATACAGTTTCATATTGGTTTAGTGTATGGCACCAATGCCGAGCAAATTAAAAGTATTATGAATGATATTAGGGACTACATTACCAACGACCAACATACCGAAGGAGAAATAACCGTGGTATTTGATTTGTTTGGTGCGAGTTCTTTAGACATCCTCATTCAGTATTACCTCAACAATTCGAGCTGGCCCTACTACATGGAACAAAAGCAGGAACTGAACTTTAAAATCATGGAAATTGTAGCACAACATGGTTCCGATTTTGCCTATCCTACTACAACCGTGCATTTGGAAAATTTTAAGAAAGAGTAATCGTGCGATAGGATAATTACCTACAATAAAATAAAAAAGTAATTTTGTTTGTACAAACCAATAATAAACCGTACTTTTGCAGGCCGAAAAATTTAATCGAATAATATTATGTACGCAATTGTAAAAATAGCAGGTCAACAATATAAAGTTGAACAAGGTCAAGAAATTTTTGTTAACCAATTAAAAGGCGAAGCAGGTGATGCTTTAAGCTTTGATGAGGTATTGTTAACAGATAATGACGGTGCAGTAAGCGTAGGAACGCCTACGTTAGCAGGTGCTAGTGTTTCTGCAACAGTAGTAGAACATGTAAGAGGTGACAAAGTAATTGTTTTTAAGAAAAAACGCCGTAAGGGGTATAGAGTAAAAAATGGTTTCCGTCACAGCTACACCAAAATCAAAATCGACGGCATTATATAAGCTGTTGTTTGATTGGAAAATTGGAAGAAAAACAAATCAGTAAAATTTAAAATCAACGTATCATGGCACATAAGAAAGGTCAAGGTAGTTCTAGAAACGGACGGGATTCGGAAAGTAAAAGACTAGGCGTAAAAATTTACGGTGGTCAGTTTGCCGAATCAGGAAATATTATTGTACGCCAAAGAGGTACAAAATTTCATCCTGGAAAAGGGGTAGGTATAGGTAAAGATCATACTATCTTTTCTTTAGGGCAAGGGTTTGTTAAGTTTACCAAAAAACGCAATAACCGTACTTATATCTCTGTAGAAGGAGAAGCATAAAAAGTACTTAGTTTAAGGATTTTATGGTAGCAACTATTTTATCTAACTAGTAAAAGCGTTTAATTACGTTTGGGCTAGTACTGTAAATAGTTAGTTCTAAAATCTGTTTAAATTAAAAAGCCAATGTTTTTAATCCGTAATCATTTTACAGATTAAAAATATTGGCTTTTTGCTTTTTAAGAGCGTTAATAAAGGATAAAAAATAAACGCCCATTTTCCAATATTAAAATGGAAAATGGGCGTTTGTTTTTTACTAGTGCGAAATTACGAGCCTACAAAGTAGATCGCTGCCTGTTTAAAAATGATAGGCGATTAATACCTAATTTGGTGTATGCCAATTACCTGAATATTAGGCTGCATCACCTCAAAATCGTTGTTGGTTACCTCCCCATCTAAATTGGCATCGCCTGCAACATAACCATTCGTAATATTTAGTTGATTTTGGTACATGTTGGCATCCATATAGGTAATAACGCCATCGGCATTAATATCGCCAGCATACATGGCATAGGTGCCATAAGGTAATAGGGTTTGCTGCCCTGCACCATAAGCCATACTATCAATCACAGAAAAATCGTAGGGGGTATTGCTATTAGGTAAACTAACAGGCGTGGCACTCATCACATCCAAATGGTTGCGGTGACGTATCATTACATAATAATCGCCAGCAGCTACTCCTTTAAAATGTACTAGGTTACTCCTAGGGTCGTCGGCATCAACTACCGTACCATTGGCTAATAATAAGGCGGCTTTTCTAGCTACTAAAGTAATATTGTCGTCATCAGTATTAGGCTGATAGAGTTCTATCAATACCCAGTCAATAGTAGTAGGCGGTATTACATCTCGAACAATTATTTTTTCGTTGCCCAAATAGTTCCAAGGGGGAGTATGGTAATTCTGTGCTAGTGGGAATAATTCCTCGTCATTAAGCGTTGTGCTCATAGTGCCAGTATTAGCAGAAAATGGGCCTTCTAGTAGCACATTTAAAGATAAGTAGGCATTGCAATTATTGGTAATGGTAATAATTTGCTCTTGCACACAATCGGGATAGGCAGGCAGGGTATAGGCAACATTGTACATGCCCTCCATGCTGTTAGCAGGATTAATTTTTCCTGTAACTGCATCAATATCTAAGCCTGTTGAAGAGGTAGAAAAAGTGCCACCAGGATTACCAACTATAATAGGGCTAGGTACTTGTGTTTCCGAAGTGCAAAATAAATTGCTAGGGTACACTACATTAGGCGCACATTCATTAAGTCCGTTAAAACCACAAAGTTCTATATTGTCTATGCCTATATACCAATCCCACATACCGCCATCGTCGTATGCAAACCTAAACTGGAAATCAGGGCCAATATAGTTGGTTAAATCAAGTTGGGCTTGTGGATAATCGCATCCCCAAAAGCCACAATTAGAAGAATTGTATAGCGACTTTTTTTGCCAACCAATGCCATCCCATATCTCTAAGCTAAATTCTCCTTTAATGGTATTAAAATTATAATCAAATGATATTGTTACTTCTTCGTAGTTCATTAAATTAATGGTAGGGCTGGTAATTTGTAGTACTTCACCGCCATCTCCATCAAAATCATCATCGTCAAAGTACAACATACAAGTTTCATTTAGTGAGTGGCCGTCACTTGTTGTTCCCCATTGCCAAGTAGCATTTGGGTTTCCTCCTATAGTGCTTACGGCCCATCCTTCGGGCAAAGTACAGGCATCAAAACTTTCGCTCATAATGTTTGTGCAATTGCAGGTAGGTCTTAGTGATTCGTAAGAAGTTTCACTATTACAAGATGGGTAAACAAGGTCAGACACTTCTACATCTACCGTATAGAAACCGCTAGAGGGAATATCAGGAATGACTACAACTTGGGGACTCGCTGTATAATCTATCGTATAATCAATGCCATCAACATTTACATTAAAGCCTGTCGAAACATTAGAAAGCGTATTATACTCTACTATTAACTCTAAATCGTAAGTTGCGGTGTTAGGATTGCAGTTTTTAGGAACAGCATACTTTACCTCAATACTAGATGTTTGGAAAGTACTGGTTTGCGCCATGCCATAAGTGCCTCCTGCACAAATAGGATACAATTCTATTTCGTAGGTAGTACAAGGGTTTAGGCCATCTACAATATAAGCATCTGCCAGTCCGCCAGTATTAGGAACAGCGGCAGGTTCCTCAAACAACCAATTGGTAGTGCCTTGTTCTCGTACTTTTAGGTTAAACTCATAGTTAAGGTTATCTGAGAAAAAAACAATTTCCGCTTGATTTGGGCTGATAAGATTTGGATAAATAGAATAGGCATTAACCGCATCAAAATTAATGGTGGAAGGAATACCCGTTATGCCATTGCCACAATCGGTTTCTATATTTACGGTATAGCTGCTACAAGGAGAAAGTCCTGTAATGGTATAGTTATTAGTGCCAGTTAAGGTAGTGCTAACAACTGCACTATTAGAAGCATCGTGAATGACTTCAAAATTGATGGGGTAAGTTACCCAATCCCAACTAATATTAATATCATTTTCTGAGAGGGGATTAATCACGATGTTATCAATCATCACCTCCTCAATTTTAATAATACTTCCAGGGCCATAGCTGCCATCATTACAAATGGGTTCTACCCATACTTCATAGCCATAGCAAGGTGATAAGTTCGATAAGTTAAATGTTTGTCCTAATACATCGGCACTCAAAAATTCTTGTTTGGTAATGAGTTCTAAAACGGTAATGTGGTACCGAATGGTTTGCCCATTCCAAGATAACGAAACACTTGTACCAGTATAATTGCTGTAGTTTGCTTCGGTAACTGCTGGGCAACGCGGGCAATCCGTTAGACAATCTATAGAAGCTATATGGGTATTAATGGCATTAATCGACACATCGCCAAAGCCCATTGCTAGGCTGGTAATAGATGGATACATAATTTGAAGATAGGAGCTTAAATCGTGGTCGGCCCCTAAGCTATGCCCTAGTTCGTGTGCCGAAAGTACCGTCATGCTACTAAACTTATTGGTATAATCTTCAATGAGGCTGTATTTGTTATCGCTACACATTGTTCCTATATCTGCCAATCCAATAACGGAGCTTAAGCTTTTATTAGTCCATAGTTGACCAACATCATGTGGGTTATCAAAATTATCCGCATTATCATCATTTGCCCAAGCAATAAAATCGGGTAGTAAAACATAGGGGTCCGACGAGTCGCCCCAGTAATCGCAAGTGCTACAATCTGATATAACATGTTCGCTTACTTGCACATTTAAATACAGGGGTTCATAAAATGCTTGCACTACATTTAGTATAGATAGCTGGTATTTCACTACATTTTCGAAGCTGCCTTTTTCTTGAAATAAGCTATAATCGGAAGCAATGGCGAATTCTATCAATTCCCAGCATTCGGGTTCTTCTAAAAAAGCAGGGGAGGCAGGGGAATTAGGGAGGTTTGGGTTTGCAATTCGCTGTGAAATATTACTTGTTAGCGGTGCGGTTGTTGCTTGGGTATTGCTAGCACCGTTTTTTGTTGTATTGGGATTTATCGCAGCTTTTTTTTGCTGTACCTGATGGTGTAAACATTGGTGTTTAGGATTGTTATCGACTTGTACATCGGTAGCTTGATAAACAATAAAATAATCGGCGGGGGCATCTGCTACAAAATTACGCAGTGGTTCAATGTAGGTTTGGTTATTAATGGCATCTCCGTTTTTAGAAGTACTAGACAAAGAGCCATACATAAAACCTTCATCAATGCTAAGTCGTACTGATGCGCCATTTTGCAAGTGCCCTTTGTAATAAATACAAGGCTGCATGGCTAAATCTACGATTCCTTTTTTTGCAAGCGATTTTGCTTTATAAGTAGCACTTCGTAATTCATTTTGCTGCAACTGCATCGTCCAGGCATAATTGTTGCCTAATGTTAAGCGTATATTAGCCAAACCATCTTTGGTGGTATTTTGCAGGTAGCGATGCAGTTTATTCGTAGGAATATAAAAGAGTTGGTAATTTTTAAAAGTTTGTTGAAGCAGTGCATGATAATTTTCAGTAGAAATGTGTTGTCCTTGAAAATTTGGATAGTTCCGTTGTTCAAGAACTGGCTTTTCTTGTTTTTGATTTTGATTTGACGAAGCTATGACGGTACTAGGAATCAAAAAATGGCATAAGATTGCCCAAATGAATAGTTTTCTTAGAAACATGTTAAAGTGAATTATTTTATTTGGCAATAAGTTGTCCAATAGTGTCAATAAAATTGAGGAAGTATCTATTTAGGCGTTTATGTGCTTACTGTTAAGAACCAATCTATTAAACATAAACAAACACAAAGTTTTTTATTGCCAGAGTGAAATCAGCTAGTAAAATTTTGAATTTTGAATAAGTAAACCTACCTAAAATTAGGGTATTTTAAGAGTGTAATTAGTTTTCTTTCAATGCTATTACAAATAATCAACTATTATGCCGAGAATTGAAGCCTTTAGTTATTAACAATAGGCTTGCTTTTTAAAAGCCTTTTGGGGTACAATTTTACATTATAAGGATAAGAGGAGATGAGTAGCGAAGTAAGGCATATAACAAATAGACTAGTGATAAGTACATGGAACTATACAAGAAACAGAGATGTTACCTAAACAACACTTTTTAAGTGTTAAAAGAATAGAATAAGTAGAAAAAACAATAATTTTTTATCGTACCTTGCACTAGGGGTTTCAAATGCCACTATTGTTTTGTATATTTGCATATTAGATAGGGGGACTTAAAGTTTAACTTTATGTACTTAAACTAAAAAAGTGTTTTGTTAAGCACTTTATTCCCTACGCCAAAAATATTGAGAATGAGTTTAGAACAAAAAATTAATGAAGACATTAAAACTGCTATGCGTGCTAAAGAAAAAGACACGCTACGCAGTTTGCGAGCTATAAAATCGGCTATTATATTGGCTAAAACGGCCGAAGGAGCAGATAAAGAGGGAATGGACGAGGCAGGAGAGATTAAAATGCTCTCGAAGTTGGTTAAACAACGTACCGATTCTTTAACGGTTTACGAAGAACAAAACCGAGAAGAGTTAGCCGCCAAAGAAAGAGCCGAAATTGAGGTGATAAAACGTTACCTTCCCGAACAATTGAGCGAAGCAGCAATTACCGAAAAACTACAAGCTATTGTAGCACAAACGGGTGCTAGTTCTATGAAAGACATGGGCAAGGTGATGGGCATGGCTAATCAACAATTAGCAGGCAAAGCAGATGGTAAAACGATTTCTACCATCGTTAAACAATTGTTAATGTCGTAAGTGAAATGAAAAAAATAAACTGTTTAAGTAACGCATAAATAATACCTCCGCCATTTCTACTTGATTTTTTGCACTTATCCAGCGTTGCAAATACTCGCAATAGCGCTGCTATTACTGCGTTTTGCGCCTTGTCTAAGCACAAAATCTCTGCGTACAAATTGTCGGACTTATTTTTTAAGCGTTACTAAGTAATTAAAAACAGTCTAAAATAAATTTAGGATTATGAGTATTAATCCCATCGATATTTCTTATTTAGCAGTAATAGTATATGGTATTTACAAGGGCATGTCTAACAACTTTTTATTAAAAGTAATGGACTTTTTAATTGCCATTGCTTCCGTTATTATTGCCTTGCGTTTTAGTCATATTTTTGCTCGGGTGCTAGAAAAATTCAGATTGCCAGAAGTCGTTCAGTCTCCGCTGTTCGTATTTTTGCTGATGTTTATTTCTGTTTGGGCATTTTTGTACTTTTTTACACGTAGTGTCGAAGTATTTTTACCTGTTAAATCTTTTAAACCAATTTCTCAATTCCTAGGTATTGTACTTTGGATAGGGATGCTTTCTATTGGTTTTAGCGTGATGTTAAGCCTAGGCGATTCGGTAATTCCTGGCGGAATGAAAGCAACCTCATATGTTTATGGCTACTTAGAACCCGCCTATACGCTGCTAGGTTGTAAACTGCAATATGTAGGAGATGCTTGCTGGGAAATTATCCGCTCTGTTGGAATACTACTGCAAAACTTTTGGGATAAATTTTTAGGTACTTGTCGCTAAGACACAGTACAAGAATATTATTTTAATTGTTAATACAAAGCCTATCGTTTATTACGGTAGGCTTTTTCTATTTAAACAAACAAAGAAGCCCTCAAAAAAACTGTGCTAATCAGTAGGAATCTTGCCAAAGTATTGTTTTAGCCAAAGCTTATAGGTGCGCTGTAAAATCTCTCCTACATAAATAGGCATATTCCTCTAATTTTCCGTAAATTGTACCTTCATTTTATAAATCATCAACTACTCATATCATGAACAAGTTGCTATCCTTATTTTTATTGCTTTTTGCAGTCCTCCATTTTTGTGTGGATACATCGCTGCAAGCCCAGCCACCTACCTTTCCCGTAAATGGCGTACACGACGACCGAGAAGGGCTATATGCTTTTACCAACGCAACCATTTACACTTCCTACAATAAAAAAGTAGACAATGCGACCCTTCTTATTCGCAAAGGCGAAGTGGTAAGTGCAGGAGCAGGCGTTAGCATTCCTAAAGGCGCAGTAGTCGTCGATTTAAAAGGCATGTACATCTATCCTTCTTTTATTGATTTGTACAGCGAGTATGGCGTGCCAAAAGCAAAAAAGAACGAACGCAAATGGAACGAAACTCAACTGTTTACCTCCAACAAAAAAGGTGCTTATGGATGGAACAGCGCCATTAAGTCGGAATTTATTGCTGCCGACCATTTTGTGGTTGATAAAAAGGCGGTAGAAGATTACCACAAAGCTGGTTTTGGTGCCGTACTCTCGCATCAGCACGACGGCATTGCTAGAGGGGCAGGCGTATTTGTACTGCTAGGAGATGAGCAAGAACAAGAAATGATTTTAAAAGATAGAGCCGCAGCACATTACTCGTTTAAAAAAGGACAATCGCCACAAAGCTACCCTAGCTCCTTAATGGGTTCTATTGCTTTGCTGCGCCAAACTTACTACGATGCCGAATGGTACGAGCAAGTAAAAAATGAGGAGGAATACAATATTACCCTCGACCATTTTAACCAATTACAAAAACTCCCACAAATTTTTGAAGTTCGTGACCGCTTATCCATTTTGCGGGCCGATAAAGTAGGCGATGAGTTTGGCGTGCAGTACATCATTAAAGGCAATGGCGATGAGTATCAGCGAATAGATGCCATCAAAAAAACAGGGGCAAGTCTTATTCTTCCGCTAAAGTTTCCAGATGCTTATGATGTAGAAGACCCTTTTGATGCGATGAATGTAAACCTCGCCAAAATGAAGCACTGGGAATTGGCTCCTGCTAATGCAGCAATGCTACGAAAAGCAGGTGTTGAGCTTGCCCTAACTCCATCGGGCTTAAAAGATATGGGGAGTTTTCATAGCAACCTTCGCAAAGCCATTAAACGAGGATTGAGCGAAGAAGATGCCCTAAAAGCATTAACTTATACCCCAGCCAAAATGCTAAAAATGGATGGGAAAATTGGCAGCTTAGAAAAAGGAAAAGTCGCCAACTTTTTAATTTGCTCGGGCAATATTTTTGAGAAAGATACCAAAATTCATGAAAACTGGATTGGCGGCGAACAGCATTTATTAAAAGATTGGCGACAGCTAGATATTACAGGCGATTATGATTTGAAAATTGGCAAAGGAGTAGTTTATGATGTGGCAGTTGGTGGCAAAGCCAAATCGCCCAAACCAGAAATCGTAATTAACGACAGCACCAAAATTAAAATTACACACAAGCTACAGCAACAAAGTATTTCGCTAAGTTTTAGTACGAAAACGGATAGTGTAAACCACGAAAAAATAGGCAACGGTTTTGTGCGTTTAAGCGGCTGGACCAGTCCCGACGGTAAAAACTGGAAAGGAAATGGGCAGTTAGCCAATGGCGAATGGATAAGCTGGACGGCTACCAAAGTAGCCAAAAGAGAAAGAAAAAAGAAAGACGACGATAAGGACAAGGGGAAAGATAAAGACAAGGATGGAAAGGAAAAGGATAAAGACAAGGACAAGGACAAGGACAAAAAAGAAACCTATGGCGACCTTGTTTTTCCGTTTAACCCCTACGGCTGGAAAACGGAAGATAAACCCAAAACGGAAACCGTTTTAATACAAGGTGCTACCGTATGGACAAACGAAAAAGATGGCATTTTAGAAGAAGCCGATGTGTTGATTAAAAATGGTAAAATTGCCCAAATTGGCGAAAACATCAAATTGCCTTCGGGAGCTAAAAAAGTAGATGGCAAAGGCAAACACCTTACCTGCGGCATTGTAGATGAGCATTCGCATATTGCCATTAGTAGAGGCGTAAATGAAGGCACACAAGCAAGCTCGGCAGAAGTAAGTATTGCAGATGTGGTAAACTCCGAAGATGTAAATATTTACCGCCAATTAGCAGGTGGTGTTACAACCGCACAATTGCTACACGGTTCGGCAAATCCTATTGGCGGGCAATCGGCACTGATTAAGTTTAGATGGGGCGAAATTCCAGAAGATATGAAGTTTAAAGGAGCCGATGGTTTTATTAAGTTTGCACTAGGCGAAAATGTAAAACAAAGCAATTGGGGCGATCATAATACGGTGCGTTTCCCACAAACTCGTATGGGCGTAGAGCAAGTATACATGGACCATTTTAATCGTGCTAAAGAGTACGGCGAAGCAATGGGCAGTGGCAGCAGCAAGAAAAAGAGGAAAAAGAAAGGCAGCAGCGGCACCTCCGTACGTCGTGATTTAGAGTTGGATATTCTGCTAGAAATCATCAATAAAAAACGCTTCATTACTTGTCACTCTTATGTACAATCAGAAATTACCATGCTAATGCGTACCGCCGAGCATTTTGGTTTTAATATCAACACTTTTACCCACATTTTGGAAGGCTACAAAATTGCTGATAAAATGGCCGAGCACGGCGTAGCTGGTTCTACCTTTTCTGATTGGTGGGCTTACAAATACGAGGTAATTGATGCCATTCCTCACAATGGAGCTATCCTTAATGAAATGGGTGTGGTAACGAGCTTTAATTCGGATGATGCGGAAATGGCGCGTCGTTTAAATCAGGAAGCGGCGAAGGCAGTAAAATATGGTGGCGTTTCGGAAGAAGAAGCTTGGAAGTTTGTAACCTTAAACCCTGCTAAAATGCTACATATTGATGATAAGGTGGGCAGCATAAAAGTAGGTAAAGATGCCGATGTGGTTTTATGGACAGAACATCCGATGTCGATTTATGCAAAACCTGTACAAACGTATGTAGATGGCATATGCTATTTTGATTTGGAAAAAGACCTCGAAAAACGCAAATGGATTCAGGCAGAACGCAACCGCTTAATACAAAAAATGTTGGAGGTGAAAGCTGGTGGTGGTAAAACACAAAAAGCCAAGCCTTCTAAAAAACGATTGTACCATTGTAACAGCGAAGGCGAACAAGAAGAAATTGATATTTACCACCTACAACACAATGGGCACTAGTGGCTGAAGAGGAGTAGAAAGTATTTTTGTAGCAGGTAGAAAGTAAGAAGATACGGACTCAAAAGCCAATAGTTACCGTAAGATAAATAGCAATAAATGAACAAAACCATACTACGCCTAGCCATTCCCAACATTGTTACCAATCTTACTGTACCTATTTTATCTTCGGTAGATACCGCTTTGATGGGGCATTTACAAAACCCTGCTTACCTAGGCGCAATAGCAGTAGGCGGCGTAGTATTTAATATGATTTATTGGAGCCTCGGATTTTTACGCATGGGCACAACGGGCTTAACCGCACAAGCCTACGGACGTAAAAACGATGGCGAAAGTATGTTGGTTTTTTCGCAGGCAATGTTGGTAGCTTTAGGCATTGGGTTTTTACTTTTACTCCTTCAATATCCCATAGAACAACTAGGGTTTTGGCTCATTGATTCGAGTGAGGAGGTAAAACAATTGGCAATAGAATATTACTATGTACGCATATGGGCTGCACCTGCAACCATAGCCGTATTTGTGCTAAACGGTTGGTTTCTAGGAATGCAGAATGCCACCTTTCCTATGGTAGTTGCCATACTGATTAATGTGATTAATATAGGGCTCAATTTTTTATTTGTCTATTATTTTAATATGAATGTGAAAGGGGTAGCATTGGCTACGGTTATTGCACAGTATGTAGGCGCAGCCGTTTCTATAGGCTTGTTTGTTAGCACTTATAAATCTTTTTTTAAACATTACAATCAGCAACTGTTGTTTCAGGTAGCAGCATTTAAGCAGTTTTTTATTGTTAACCGAGATATTTTTATCCGTACCATTTGCTTGTTAATTACCTTCTCCTTTTTCACCGCAAAATCTGCCGCATCGGGCGATGTTATTTTGGCAGCCAACACCATTTTATTACAGTACTTATTTATTATGGCTTATGGGGTTGATGGATTTGCTTTTGCAGCCGAAAGCCTAACAGGTCGTTTTGTAGGAGCCAAAGATAAACAAGGATTAAAACAAAGCATTCGTTTATCTTTTTATTGGGGTATGGTGATTGCCCTCGTATTTGCCCTTGTTTACGGATTGGCAGGCACCTCCTTAATTCATTTATTTACCAACAACGAAACCGTAATTGCCACCGCACAGCAATACATGCCGTGGCTTATTTTAATGCCCATAGTAAGTGCCGCAGCCTTTATTTGGGATGGCATTTATATTGGCGCAACCGCATCGGTAGCCATGCGTAACAGTATGATGGCGGCCACTTTTTTATTTTACTTCCCTGCCTATTATCTCCTAGCTCCTTTTTTAGGAAACCATGCCTTATGGGTAGCAATGGTATTGTTTATGATAGCTCGAACGGTACTACAAAGCTTACTTGCTCCTAAACATATTTATCAATTAGCGGAAACTAAACACTAGAAAAAAAAGATTCTTGAATTTTGATTATTATTTAAAAATTGGTCATTAAAATTTTGGTGATTATTTGGAATTTGTTGATTGATAATTGGTCATTAGATTTTTGATATTACAGCAGTGCAACGAAGCGGAACCGTCCAAGTACCCAATACCCGCTACCCAATACCTAATACCTCAATTGCTTACCTTTTTACCTTTTCTGCATTCTTAGTTTGA
The DNA here is from genome assembly GCA_020630215.1 of Bacteroidota bacterium. Lineage (GTDB taxonomy): Bacteria > Bacteroidota > Bacteroidia > Chitinophagales > UBA2359 > JAHDBT01. Next base: position 172 of record JAHDBT010000114.1, on the reverse strand, counting down.
TATACTATGTGTGGGTTAAAAACGGATGACTTGCTAACAAACGCCTACTATACTTTGTTAATAGAAGTATAAATAGTTAGCAGAAATAGGGTAGGCTTTTAGGTATGTTTATTGTGCCTTAGTAACGCATAAAAAATAAATCCGTCATTTCTACTTGATCTTTTGCACTTAT
>JAHDBT010000113.1:14025-16222 GCA_020630215.1 Bacteroidota bacterium | reverse complement strand
GTTACTTGGTGGGTTTTATATCCTAGGCTCTTCATTTTTTCGGCAAGCGTAGGTACATGTGCATATATTTTACGAGTTTGGCTTGTTGCACCGTGTTCGTGTGGCATTAATCCTGTAAACAAAGAGGCAGTTGCAGGCAAGGTCCAACATCCACTAGAACGTGCTTGCGAAAACTGCACCGCATTTTCATCTAAATACGGCATTTTAGTTACACTATTGCGATATACCGAATCGTAACGCAAACTATCTGCAATAATAAAAATAACATTCCGAGGTTTGCCCATAATATGTAGGTGTGTGTTTTATTTTATCTTTTTTAGCCAAAAAATAGCTTGATTTGGTTTCTCTTGTAAACGTTTCGTTTATGTATGTGTAGGGCTTCGCAAAGGTAGCCAAAATAATGAAACAATAATGACGAAATAGGGGGATAAATAAACATCCCTATAATCCATTATATTTATTGCAAAATTTAGTGGTAGGGGTATATTTAAGTTTATAAATAAAAAAGTTTACCCCTAAAAGAATAAAACACCTATCTGCGTAGTCTAAAGGTCGTAACAAAATTAGGAAATCATATTTCATCATAATAAACCATAATTAATAAAACATGAAAATATCCAATTTTAAATTAGGACTATTAGCCAGCTTTTTAATGGCTGTGCTATGTATGAGTCAGGCAGTAATTGCACAAGGCGATTGTAAAAGAGGTGGCAATGGCTTGTCTATGGAAGACAGAGCCAATCACCATACCGAACGCATGGTAGAAGATTTAGGACTGAATGAAGCACAAGCAGCAAAAATTAGAAGCATTAATTTAAAGTATGGCAAAATAAAGCAGGAAAGAAAAGAAGCGATGAGAGCAGAAAAAGCCAATAACGAAGATGTTGATTGGGAAAGCAAAAAAGCCGAATTTGAAAAATACAGAACTGCACACGATGCGGAAATTAAAGCGGTATTAAATCCTGCACAATACGAAAAACACCAAGCAAAAATGAAGGAACGTGGCAAGCATTGGCATCATGGCAAAGGACATCATAGCGGTGGGCATGGCAAGCATGGACATTGGAAAGGCGCCTTTAAAAATGAGGAATTACGTGCCGAAATGAAAGCTTATAAAAGTCAAAACATGTGGCCAGTTCTTAAAGCACAACGAGCTAAATTAGAAAAAGAAATTAGTGCCGAAGACAAAGCAACGATTAAGGAGTTACGTGTTGCTATGAAAGAATTAAAAGCACAGAAAAAACAAATGCACGCCAATGGCAAAGACCAAGTAAAAGAAGAAGATAGAGCAAGTATGCGACAAACATTTCGTTCGCACATGAAAGCGGCAAGCACATTAGCACAAAAATACGAAACACCTATTAATGCTTTAAACGAAGAAATTAAAAACGAACGAGCAACATGGCATACCGACATGAAAGCAATTGTAAATAAGCATGTACCTGAGGGTGGTGAAGAAGGATGTAAAGGCAAGGAACGTGCTCATAAATCGCACGGAAAACGCAGCAATAAATTTACTGGCGAAAACGATTTTAAATCGCACCGCAAAATGCATAAGCAAGTGCGCTTTTTATTAATGGACCCTAATGGCACTGCCGAAGACTTTGTAAAAGGAGAAGAAAACAATAACACCAATAACAATACTATTCGCAATACAAAATTGTATCCTATACCCTCTCAAAATAGCAACACTTTAGAATATACCCTTAGCGAAGCTGGTACCGTTCAAATAGACTTGCTTGATAAAGGCGGCAACCTAGTACGCACTATTAGCAACGAATACAAAGAAGCGGGCACTTACAGTGAAACGGTTGACATTGCCGACCTTCAACAGTACCATTATTACTACCAAATTACGCTTCCTAATGGAAAAAAGGAAGTACAGCGTTTTATGAAAACAAAATAGTTTTTCTAAAACCTGTTGTATAAAATGTAAAATATTTTTTCGAGGTATTAACAACTATATTGGCCTATGAACCGTTAAGTTCATAGGCCATTTTTTGGTTATGACCTGTTGTAAACCCATCATGCAACCTACTTTAGTCCTATGTATAACCTTTATTTTTGCTATTCTCATAACATATCTCTTAAATTAAGCCCCCTTTTTGTCGTTTCTCCTCCTAGCGTCAACATATTATACAAAATGCATTGGCTCTAGCTATGAAAATTAAACATTAAGCTATAACTTTATCAAAAA
>JAHDBT010000113.1:5094-13925 GCA_020630215.1 Bacteroidota bacterium | reverse complement strand
AATGCATTGGCTCTAGCTATGAAAATTAAACATTAAGCTATAACTTTATCAAAAAATTATTTTCACACTAAAATTTTATATACTATGAAGTTGAAAACTTTTACTATTCAATCTTTTTTTGTGCTTTTGCTACTGGTAGGCATGGCACTACAAACACAAGCACAAATCACCTTAACCCGTGAAGCTAACTACCCTGCACTTGGCGAAACGCCTAACCTGGTAGGTTTAAATGATGAAACCATTGAACCTGGAGATGCTGGCGAAGATATAACCTGGGATTTTTCGAGTATAGTTGCTGTAGGTGGAGTTGATGCGGGAACTTTTATAGATCCAGCCACTACAACAATCAGTGCCAGTTTCCCTAGTGCTAATATTGCACAGTCTTATGATGATACTACCGCTGATTTTTACGATGTTAATGATGACCGTTTAAACAGAGTTGGTTTCCATGTTGTAGACCAAGGCACAGCATTTCCCATTTGGAACGAAGACCCAGTTACTTATATGGAATATCCATTTACCTATGGCGATAGTTTTAGTGATACTGGTACTAGAGAATATGTAGGTTTTGATTATTTTGGCGAAGTAGATATTACGGTAGAAGCAGACGCTTACGGTACGATAATTATTCCTAGTGGCACTTTTGAAAATGTGCTTCGTGTAAAAACAGTACGACATGTTGACGATGGCGGTGGTGCTTTTTTTATAGATGAAGAAAAATACGAGTGGTACAGCGAAGACTATACAACACCTATATTCTCTATTAGCACCTCTACCTCTGATGATGGCACAACTGTTCAAGGCGGAACTTTAGTTTCTTACATCAACATCCCACCTCCAGAGGGTGGCCCTGATGAATATGGATATACTTGGACGGATTCGGATAGTGGCTTAAACTGCGATTGGATAGACATTACTACTATTGGCGAGGATATTACAGAAGGATTAAAAGACGATAACACGATAGGTCCTTTTCCTATAGGCATTGACTTTCAATACTACTGGACAAGCGAAACAGAGGTGTATATTGGTTCTAATGGTTACATTGCTTTTGAAGACATACAGATCTCTTCTCAAAACAGTTCCTTCCCAATTATTCCATTACAAGATGAACTAAATCATTATGTAGCTCCCTTAGTATCGGACCTTACATTTGATGGTGATGGTAATCCTGGGCAAGCATTTATTTACAATGACCCTACTACTTTCATTGTAAGTTTTATAAATGTACCTTTCTGGACAAATGTACCTGGTGCCCCGAATAACGATTATGCAGGGTCTAACACCTTCCAAGTAATTTTTGATGCTACAGACGGTTCTATTACCTTTAACTATTTAGAGATAGAAACAGAGGTTGCAACAGAATATCAAGATGGCGCATCTCCTGTTTCTATTGGTATTGAAAATATTAGTGGCGACATTGGATTGCAACACAGCATTACCCTTCCACCAAGTAATTCTTGTATACAATTTATGCCGCCAGAAACTGCCTTAATTGATGTTGTTGATGTAGCACCTCTTTCTAGCGGTGGTTTCTTTCTTTTAAAAAGTGAGTTTACTAGCTTAACCTCTAATATTAAAAACTTAGGAAATCTTGATATTGAGACTCCTATTATTATTGATGCATCCGTAGTAACTTATGACATGACGGAGTTTGCAACTTATACAACTGCTATTCCTAGCTTGGCGCTTGGTGATAGCGAGTTAGTTAATTTAGGCGATTTTCCTGCCGTAACTCCTGATATTTATACCTTATCTGTAACTGCGGCTGCCGATGGCGATTTAAATACGCCGAACAATACTATTGCTACCGAATTTATCGTAGTTGACTCTACTGCTAACGGCGAAATTCCTTTAGGCTATACACCCGACTTTGTTGAGATTCCTGAAGGGGTTATTTCGTGGCCAAGTGCCGAAGGTTATGACGACGGCTGTGGTATTTATATTGAATTAGATTTTCCTGTAGAAATTGTAGGTGCAGAGTATATGGTAAGACCATCTCCTAATGAAACGAATATTACTGCTGGTTTTAGAGCTAGTATTTATGACGATAATGGACAGCCTGGCGACAATTTAGCAGTCGTTGATGTTCCTGCCACTCAGATTATTCCAAATACTTGGCATCGTGTTGACTTTGAGCCGATTCTAGTTAACGAAGGCGGCTTTTATGTAGAATGGTTAATGGAAAATGACGGAATTGCACTATCTACCGATCCAACGGGTCCTTTTTCTCGCCGTAGTTATGAAATTTTAGGCAACACTTGGGCTACTTACCGTTCGGCAACTACCGAAGATTTGGCAATGCGTGCTATTGTTCGTAAAATAGTTCCTATTGGCATTAATGATGTACTAGATAATGGCTTAAAAGTAAGCAATGCTTATCCTAATCCTGCTACTGATTTTGTACATATTAATTATACCTTACCACAAACAGGCGATGTATCTTTAAGTATTACCAATACGCTAGGTAAAAAAGTAGCCAGCCAAAACTTAGGTTTACGTACTGCTGGTAAACAAAAGATGCGTATTAATACTCAAAGCCTTCCACAAGGCATGTATACTTACACCATTACTTACAATGGCTTTAGTGTATCTAAACAATTATTAATTGCTCGTTAATAACGTTTTTGGGTACTAAATTTAACACAAATAATAAAAGCTCCGCTTCCTGTTTTATTAGGAAGTGGAGCTTTTTTATTTGCAAGATATAGGCACGGATAAGAAAATTATTTTTGGGAATGGTACTTTATTTGTAAATTGCTCGTCTAATAGAAAAACAAATCGAAACCATAATTCAATTCGTCTCATGGATCCAATAAAAGATAATTTACAAGCAACTTATGTACAACATGTTTTGGAAAACAGTAAACGTCCAAACTCTGTACATCAGTTTGCAAAAAAAACAGGCATTAGTGAAGAAGTGTTTTACACACATTTTCCATCTTTAAAAGCCTTAGAAAAATACGTGTGGCTAGGCTTTGTAGAAGAAACCGTACAACGCACTAAACGAGAGGATGTATATGCCGATTATACGGCTCGCGAAAAAATGCTGTCGTTTTTTTATACGCTGCAAGAGGTGCTTAAATCGAACCGCAGCTTTATAAAACTCACCCTCTCCGTCACCGATTTCCTCCCGCCGCTTGTACCCTCCGTACTAGGCGATTTTAGGAAAGGTTTTATTAAATATGCCAACGAAGTAGTAAAGGAAGGCGTAGACAATAAAGAAATTTCTCGCCGCTTAATTTTACACTCGCAATACGGCAAAATGATGTGGAATACGGTGCTGCTTATTGTACGTTTTTGGGTAAAAGACGAAAGCGACAACTTTGAAAAAACCGATACCGTTATCGAAAAATCGGTGAACCTCGCCTTCGATTTAATGGGCCGCACGCCTGTTGATTCTGCTTTTGATTTGGTGAAGTTTTTATGGTCGGCTAGGAAAGCGTCTTAATGAAAAGATGGGCAAATACGACCTTATATAAATAGGTTCAAGTACCCAATGAAAAAGGGCTAAACCTGTAGTAAAATACAGCTTTAGCCCTTTTTAGTTTTCTTCTTTCGCTTTTAAATTGTTCCTTTTATAACACGCTTACCAGTGTTTAGGACAACCATCAATAATACGAGGTTTAGGTTTTAAAATAGGAATTTTTAAGGCCGCATAAACATCGGTTTCATTAATTTCCTTGGCAAAAACATTGGTAAAAAAGTTTTTAGAGCCTACTACAAAAGGTCCCATTCTAAAAAAGCCGCCTACATGCGTACTTTCTAAATTGTTCATAATGGTAATAGGAACACCTGCACCTATCGAAATACTATTAAAACCTAATGTTGCGCTGTAAGTGTTAATGGCATTAATACGTTTAGCATCTGAGGGACCTAATTTTAAACGGTGATAGGTAGTTAAGTTAAGATAAAAATTTTGATGCCCCCCCCCTTCAAAAAAGCCCGATTCCCATAAATAAGCGGTTACCTGAAAGCTCAAGGCGGTTGGTAAAAACACATCAAATTCTCGCTCGTCTGTTACAAAATTGGCCCTTACGCTTAGGGTATCGTCAAAGTCGCCTACATTTTGAAATTTAAGGGGGTTGATGTTCCAATCTTCTACGTCGGCAGTAAAATCGCCACTGCCCCTTGCTTTATCAAACGTTAGTTTACCTACATCTAAAATAGATGCGCCAATTACATACTTATTTTTAAGGAAGGTATATTTCACCCCAAAATCAAATCCTACTGAGTTGGATTGGAATTCTGGTTTAAAAGGATTGGTATTTTCGCTGTGTCCATAGGCAAAAGTCGATTCGTATACATTCATAATGCTATCATTATCAAACTGATAATCAAAATCGGAAGTTTGCATATACATGGCACTGATGCCGCCTAGCCATTTTATTCTGGCAGCCACTTTTATCCGGTGTTCGCCCTCAAAATAAAACAAATAACCTCCGCCAAGCCCTACTTCTGTCCACGATAATAACCGAGCATCAAACCCATTAGAATCATACACATTATTATGGTACTTTGGAAACTCGAAATCCTCGTAAGCTAATTTAGCAAACTCTGCTCCTAGGTTTTCTACTTGCAAAGCAGTGCGGTGTTGTATGGTTAAGGCAACAGCAGCGTTAAAGTTAAGGTCTATCATAAACGAAGGCAATTGCGCCCTGCTATGTGCATAAATATTGGTGTTTAAACCGTTCGCATTTAGTTCAAAACTTTTGTCTTTATCTAAGGACCAACTCCAAGGAGCTTTAGGATTAAACTGTAAGTAGTTATTATGAGCAAATAAGCTGGCACCTCCGAGGGTAATATCTGCCTTGTAAACAGTACCTAAAATATTTGCTGGATTTACATCCATACCCGAAACACCTGCGTAAGGATGGGAGTTAAACCCAATAAAATCCTGAGCAACCGCCATATTATTAGCAAATAAAAAAAGTGCGGTTAGCCATAGCATTCCTAAGCACTTCCATAAGTGTAGTATTTTTGTTTTCATAAATATTAATGCGTTTGTAATTAACAAAAAATGGATGGACGCAAAGGTAGTTAACTTTTTGCTGAATCTCCTCCCCTCCGCTTTTATCTAACCAGAATACTATGCACTTAATAATATTTATTCCATCAGTTAAGTAAGCGCACCGACTTAATTTTAATGGGTTGTACTAGCATTTGTGTATTGTCTTTTTGTGCTTGTATTTTACGTACAACCTCCATTCCTTTTACTACTCGCCCAAAAGCCGCAAAGCCTTGCCCGTCGGGATTTCTTTTCCCTCCAAAATCTAGTTGGGGCTGCTCATTAATACAAATAAAAAACTCTGCAGTAGCCGAATTTGGTTCATCTCTAGCCATCGAAATAACCCCCTCTTTATGCAAAATGCCCGTTTCTTTGGTTGTTTCAATAGGGATAGGCGGCAAATAATTAGGGTGTTTCCCATCAGGGTTTAAGCCGCCTTGTATCACCTCAATTTTTACCTCTGCTGCTTTATTAGGCTGATTATCGAGGCGTACGGTGCGATAAAAAGTTGCGCCCTCCCATCGGTTTTCCTTAATGTATTGCACAAAATTATGGGTGCTTATGGGGGCGTGTTTACTATCTAGCTCTAGGGTAATGTTGCCCAAATCTGTTGCTATTACTACTTTTGGATTGGATGGCGGACAAGCAGTAAAACACAATACTACACTTAAAAGAATTGTATTAACGATTGCTCTTTTAAACATTGGCAAAATGATTATCGGCGATGATTTTTAAATTTAAGTTCTTGATTGCTATAATAACTATCTAACTACAAATAACTAATTAACTCCTGATAATGCACTTCGGAAATGCCTAGTTTTTGCAGCCAATTGCGAAAGTATTTTTGTAGTTGTTTGCTTCTAGGATGCGTAGGGAGGTGATAGAGTTCAAAGTTATTGCGGTTTTGCACTTTATCGGCTATTAACATTTGTTTCACTTCTACTAAAGGACTCATTTCAATATCGTTAATCGTACGAATACTGCGAGTAGATAAGTAAGCATTGGCTATCCGACGATACTCCATTGCTAAAATAATTGCCTGTGGATTAATACCCGAAAAATGGTCTTTCCAATTGCGAGTTAAGGCCTCATCGGCTTGTAAAATAGGATGCAAGCAGTAGGCTTTTTGTGTAACCAAACTAGCTCCTAAATACTGTAAAATGCTCAATCCTTCGTCAATATGCGTTATTAATAACACCCCACTACGCTCCGCTTTTCGGGAACCATAGTAGGTTTTAATTTTAAGGTATTCTTTAGAAGCAAAAATCATTGTATCTTTTTTATTATTTTTGTTACCTTGGTAAATCAGCACCCCATTCTGTCAAACAATTAAAAAATTGCTTGGTCTAATAAAAAATCGTCAGCATATAAAACTAACAGCGCAGCGTTCTGACCGCTGACAATGAGCGCAGCGAATGATCTGACTGCTGATTACACCCTCTAAAATACAAATTATTTTGAACAATACGAATCCTTCTTCTTCTCAAAAGAAAAGCTTAGGCAATATTTTACAAATGCTAGGGCCAGGACTTTTATTTGCTGGCGCAGCGGTAGGCGTTTCCCACCTAGTACAATCAACCAAAGCGGGAGCTATTTATGGTTTTGGATTGCTAGTAGCCGTTATACTCGCTAACATTTTAAAATATCCGTTTTTTGAGTTTGGTACTCGTTATGCAATGGCAACGGGCGAAAACTTAATACAAGGTTATAAACGGCAAGGCAATTGGGCTTTGGCTATTTTTTTAATCATGACGATAGGCTCTATGTTTACCATACAAGCCGCCGTAACTATTGTAACCGCCAGTTTAGCCGTTAACCTTATTGGCGGCATGGGCATACTAGCCTGGTGTGCGGTTTTACTAGGTATTTGTATGGCCATTTTGCTAGTAGGCCGCTATGCTATTTTAGATAATTTGATGAAGGTGATTATTATTACCCTTACCATTTTTACTTTAATTGCTTTAATATCGGTATTGTTATTGGGGAGCGATACGCCTAAAACGGGAGAAATGCTTACTTTTACTTGGGATAAAGCAGGCATTGGCTTTTTAATTGCCCTAATGGGATGGATGCCTGCACCTATTGATTTAGCCATCTGGAGTTCTATTTGGTCGCTAGAAAAAAAGAAACTAAACAAGAATGCCAACCTACAAACGGCCTTATTCGATTTTAATATTGGTTATATTGGCACAGCATTTTTAGCCATCTGCTTTTTAACTTTGGGTGCCTTGGTAATGTACGGAAGTGGCGAAACCCCATCGCCCAAAGGAGCTGTTTTTGCAGGGCAATTAATTAGTTTATACACCAGCAGTTTAGGCGAGTGGAGCAAACCCATTATTGCCATTGCCGCTTTTACCACCATGTTTAGCACTACCCTTACTTGCTTAGATGCTTTTCCGAGGGTATTGAGCCAAACCACCATTGTATTATCACCCAAATACGGACAAAAATCGAGTAAAAGCTTGTATGTTTTTTGGATATTGGTCATTATTTTGGGCGCATTGAGTTTGTTAAAATTCTTAGGAGGACAAATGGGTTTAATGATTACCATTGCCACCGTTTTATCTTTTTTAACGGCTCCTTTTTTAGCCTTTATTAATTACAAATTGGTAACAGGTAAACACACCCCTGCACATGCTCATCCGCCTATGTGGTTGCGCTATTTAAGCTGGGCAGGCTTGGCTTTTCTGGGAAGTTTTAGCTTGATTTATTTATTTTCGTTTTTTATGTGATACTTTTGTAGCACATAGAAGGTATTTAAATTTTGACTAAGGGACCCCAATAAATAACTATCCCTAAAACAATTAAATACAAACACTTAAAACCAACAACTAAAAAACACATTAACATAAATAATAACAATCATGGCAATAGCAAAACCTTTTAATTTTAAGCAATGGATAAACGACCATCGGGATGTGTTGAAACCGCCTGTAGGTAATAAAAAAGTTTTTCACGATAACGACGATTTTATTGTAATGGTAGTAGGCGGCCCTAATGCCCGTAAGGATTACCATTATGAGGAAGGCGAAGAATTTTTCTTTCAGCTAGAAGGAGATATTGTATTGAAAATTATAGAAGATGGCAAACCTGTTGATATTCCAATAAAGGAAGGAGAAATATTTTTGTTGCCGCCCAGAATTCCGCACTCCCCACAACGCAGTGCTGGTAGTATAGGATTGGTAATAGAACGCTACCGCCGTGATGGTGAAAAGGATGGCTTTTTATGGTACTGCGAAAACTGCAACCATAAATTACACGAGACCTACTTTGAGCTTACGAATATAGAAACCCAATTACCAAAAGTAATGAAGGAGTTTTACGAATCGGAAGCGTTGCGTACTTGTAAGGAGTGTGGTACGGTGATGGAATCGGCTTAGTGATTTAGCAAGAAAAATAAGCTGCTTTATGCTGAAAAAACTCAACTGGGAAATATACACTAATAAGGAACGCATAACAGTTATTGGGCAAATAAAAACAATAATTGCTGCTAATGGAGGGCATATTATGGCGCATAATATGTTCTCCGATTTAGCACTATTTTTAAGTGTTGAAATAGAAGAACAAGCTGTATATAAATTATATCAGCAACTTAATGTAATTGCAACTGTTTCCAAAAAAATTTCCGCAAGCGATTTTAAAATTAATTCCAATAAGGAATGGATGGTTCTAATGAATATAACATTTGCACAAGGTACTGGAAAAATGAAATCGAGAATACCAGAAGTACCTGGCTAAAAATTCATTAGCATTTATCATTTTTTTGAGGTTTACTCCTCTTTCTTTTTAGCTCTACTTAACCTGCGTTCTTTCGCTAATTTTA
>JAHDBT010000113.1:0-4994 GCA_020630215.1 Bacteroidota bacterium | reverse complement strand
GTTTACTCCTCTTTCTTTTTAGCTCTACTTAACCTGCGTTCTTTCGCTAATTTTAAACGTGCCTCCTTTGCCTTTTGTTTTTCTTCTGCTTTTACCGCATCGTGTTTTTGCTTTCCTTCCTTCCACTTTTCGGAAGCAATTTTCATAATTTCGGTACGCTTTTTATCTAGTTTTTCCGAAGATTCGGCGCGTCTTTTAACCTTATTACTATCTTTCTTAAAGCCTAGTTCTTGCAGTTTTTCAGCAATTTTCAAAAACAATGCAATTGTTTTATACTCCTCCTGTTCAAGTACCAATTCGTTTTTGTACTTAATCAAGTTACTTAAAATAACCCCGTAATCTTTTGTGCCGGGTGTCCGCAAATCTCCAGGATAATTCCTTCTTTTCTTAGCCATTTTACTAAACATTTATATAGTTGCTCAAAAGCATTGTACTATCTAAAACAAAAAATTTAATATTTACATTATCAAAATAATATTGCTGTTAAAAAGAGTACTGCTTTCTAGTTTGGCTTTTTCTGTATTATAAAAACGCCAGCCAACTACCTTGTTGTTGTTGCCTTTATACAAGCAAAACAATGCCAAAAACATTAAAATAAACCAATAGTCTTAGATACTGACTTTATCACAACAATCTTAATACTGCTAATTTTAGCAGCAGGTTATTCAACATAACAGTATCATTATACTAGAAAAACAACTGTTTATCAATTTATTACATCATAATAAACAACAAAAGTATATCTTATAGTTTTTTGTTATACTACGTCATTAAAAAAAAGGCGTATATGCCCAATCAAAAAATACTGACCTTATGATTAGATAGTTTTAATTAAAGAGTTAATAACCAACAAACCTGTAATAAAGGTATTTAGCACTAGTGTGTACTGTTTACATTTACTACAAATTAGTTATGCTAAAAATGAGGAAGAGGTGAAATTAGTGTGGAGAACAAATTTTATAATCAATAAATATACGCATTTACTAACCTAAAATCTCCTACTAATTCCATTATTGCCATTTTTGTGATAAAATATGTAACTGAAATGATAAAGGGATTCCTTTTTTACGAACTGCTGATTTTTCGGGATCTTAAAAATACTGTCCTATTCCTATTACAATGCCTCCATTAACGAGGTGTACGTTGGTAGTATTCCATCCATAATCTACTCGTAAAATGCTTTCGTAGTAATTATCTAGGCTTAATCGGATGCCTAATCCGCTAAACCATTGTTGGTTATTTTTTTCGAGCAGCGTGTGCAGCGGCTGCGTAGAAGGGCGTAGGCTCGAAAAATCGGAAAAGAGTAATATTTGAGCAGAAAACCAATCTATATCGTAGAGCGTTTGCCTTAGCTCCACATTAAAAGTTACCTGTGCCGTACCTCTTGCTATACGATCGCCAACGCCTCGTACATTCACATAATTATCGTGTACAAAAACAGGAAACGGATCGTAACGGTTATGCCCAATTCCCAATACCGAACGTACCGCTATATTTTGTGTAGGCCCAATTTGCCTAAACCAAGTAAACTCATTTTGTATTTTATAAAACCATTGTCCATTAGGCATGGCGTAGGTAAACTCTACAAACGTTTTATTGGCAAAACCCGATTGATAAGGGTAGCGGTAGTTAATCCGATTAATTTGGTGGTATACTTTTAGTAAACTTTTCTTAAAAGCTCTTTCGCTCGGCCCAGGCACATCTCCTGTAAGCATGGTATTATGTGCCTCATTTTTTTTAAAATCTTCTATCAGGTACATTGCTCCTAGCCCTATTTTATGATTAAATGCCAACTGATATTGCCAGTCTGCTCCAAATTTCCAAGTGCTAAAATTGTAGTAACTTTTTCCTAAGCTAAAATATAAAGGTTCGATGGTATTTTGGCGGGCAAACTCTAGTCCGTATCCCCAATTATGGCTTCTGTGAAAAGGATTTCTGTAAGCCAGCTCTAGCGAGTGTCGTTGGTAATAATGGTAAATTGCCTTTAAAAACACCCCTCTTCCAAAGCTATGATAATCAAATGCTCCTAGCGATAATTGAAAACCGCTGCTGCTCCACCCAGCATTAATATAAGGCAATAAAGTCCATTGTTCTTTGCAATGAAAAACCGCTACTTGTCCTCCTGTTGTATCTTTGAGTTCATAATGAATGGTAGAAAACAAACGCAAATTTCGTAAACATTGTGCATCCGTTACTAGTGCTAAAGTATCAACAACATCTCCTTCCTTTACCTTTAAAAATCGTTCTAAATAACTTCCTTGTGTTCTTTTTAAACCACTAAATGTTACGCTCACTATTTTGTTTTGCTGCCCCCAAAGCACCAAACAAGAAAGAAAACCTAAAAAAAACACTAAAACTTTGTTCATCTTATCTTAATCTACTATATTTGATTGCAAGTTTGTGAGGAGCCATAAAGCAACTCATCATTTCCTTACAAACCAGATCCCATCATGCGTGTTTGCCCGCCAAATATTTCTTTTACAACTTACTTCTAGGCAATTCACCTCACGCATTAAGGAATTTTTTTCAAACATTTGTTGTTAATAAAGCATCTAATTTAACAGCACTCCTTCACCTAGAGTGTCGTTTAACAAACTCTTTTTATTTTTTTTAATTTATCACCCACCAAAAAATTAACATTATGACTCCTAACCGTCAGTTTACATCGAGTAACTTACGTAAACTCCGAAAGGCTACTATTAAAGGGGCCTTATTTATTAGCCTAACAGGTGTACTTGTTGCCCATACAGGATGTGGCAGTAGCGATAGTAGTACCAAAGTACAACACGAAGTTGTTACCAAACAGGAATTTACCAAAGGCGTAATTACCACCGTAGAAGAAGTTACTAAAGGCGACTTTGCGATTGCCGATGAAAAAGTAGTGCCTACCAAAGAAGAATCGCGGGTAATTGTAAAGTACCTTGATGGAAAAATAGACACGATGAACATGTCGCAAGCACAAACAATTGCCAATGCCGATCCTAACAACAAATCAGAAACTAGTACCAGCTCTAACAGAGGTATTGGCCAAGCTATTTGGTGGGGCGTAATGGGTTATTATATGGGTCGTCGTACTTCTACGCCTATTAACCAAAAAGCTTATAAAAACCAAGCAACTTACCAAAGGGTAAATAGTACAACTAATTCGCAGGCTATGTCGTCTCGTAAAACGGTGAGTACAACTCGTCCTAAGCCAAGCGGCAGCACAAGCAAAACTAGTGGTTCGAGTAGAAGCAGTAAGCCTAGTGGTAGCCGTGGATTTTTTAACAGCGGTTCTCGTTCTTCTGGCGGATAGAAAGTAAAATGATCATTTTTGATTTTTTAAAAAAAAGAAAATCAAACAAGAGGCAGTTATTGAGTATTTTTTTTTTACTCATTAACTGCCTTTTTAATTTAAATAATAGTTAAATCAGCCTATAAAATTTCACCTTTAAGCAATTCCTCTCCTGCATTACGGAATCTTTTTGATCAACTTCGTGTTAACAAAGTATCTAGTCACTCAAACCTAAATTCTTGATGAACCAAACCTTGTCTTTTTCTCCTGCTACGGTCTTAGTAGCTATGGCTATGCTCCCTCGCAATGCCTTGTAATAGCATAAAAATTCTATACACTAATCATCAGAAGTTTAGGTTCTGACCCACTAATTTAATCGAATTTATTTTCCTATCCGTTTAACATACTGTTTTAGTTAGACTTATTAAATCTTAAAATAATTATGTGAAATCGACATCTTATTCTAAATATTTATAAAAAAAAATCATTTCTAAAATTTGTTTATCTAAACGTTAAAATTTTTGACGAAAGCCAGAAGGCTTGAAACCCGTTATACTCCAGCCAGGAGGCTGGAACAGGCATTCCTTTTTTTTAATAAAAAATGAACGCAGGATCAAGCATTCTTGTCTAAAAAAGATAAGCCAATTAAATAAATTCATTATTTTTAACACCAAAAACATCAATACATGACTCCCAACCGTCAGTTTACCAAATGGAACTTACGTAAACTCCGAAAAGCCACCATTAAAGGGGCTTTATTTATTAGTCTAGCAAGTGTAATTATTGCCCATACAGGATGTAGCAGTAACGACATAAACAATCAGGTACAACACGAAGTGCTTACCAAGCAAGAATTTACCAAAGGCGTAATTACTACCCTAGAAGAAATTACCAAAGGCGACTTTGCCATTGCCGATGAGCAAGTAGTCCCTACCAAAGCAGACTCGCGGGTAATTGTAAAATACCTCGATGGCAAAATAGACACGATGAATATGGCGCAGGCACAAAAAATTGCCAATGCAGATCCTAGCAACAAATTAGCAATTAATGATAAGGCTAACCGAGGCATTGGAGGAGCAATTTGGTCGGGCGTAATAGGCTACTATATAGGCCGCCGTCTTTCTTCTTCTCTTAACCCTAATGCATATAAAAACGAAGATACTTACCGAAGAATTAGTCGTACCACAAACTCGCAAGCCAGGTCGTCGCGCAGAACAGTTTCTGCTACTAATTCTAATACACGTAGCTCAAAGCCAAGTAGTTTTTCTACTACTAAAAAAACAAGTAGTACTAGTAACTATAAATCAAGCAACTCAAAACCAAGTAATTTTACGACTGCTAGAAAAACAAGTAGTTCTAGCAGCTATAAAACAAGCAGCAGCAAACCAAGTCGTTCAAGTCGTGGCTTTTTTAGCAGAAGTTCCCGTTCTTCGGGAGGATAAGCGACGATTTTTGATTTTAAAAAACAATAAATCAAACAGCAGGGGCAGTTATTGCGTATTTTTTTGCTCCTTAACTGCCTTTTTAATTTAAGAACGATTAATTTTTTCTATATTTAGGGACGAAGAAAAAATAAGGGTCCGTTTTGACTTTATCTTTTTGCACTATCCTGCGTTGGCAAACCCCTTATTACGCTTAGGCGTAACGCAGGTTTTGCCGCCTTGTCTAGCACAAAAATATTTCCTCAAATTCGAACACTTATTTATTCCTCGTCCCTTAG
>JAHDBT010000112.1 GCA_020630215.1 Bacteroidota bacterium | reverse complement strand
TTGAAAAATATAATTAAATTTCTTGGTGGACTTTATTTTTTTCATTTCACTAAGTAACGCATAAAAAATAAATCCGTCATTTCTACTTGATCTTTTGCACTTATCCTTCGTTGCAAATACTCGCCGTAGCTTAGGCTATGGCTGCGTTTTGCGCCTTGTCTAAGCACAAAACCTCTACGTACAAATTGTCGGATTTATTTTTTAAACGTTACTAAGGATAAAAAATAGTTGATACAATTTATTTTTCAACTATTGTTAATGGACAAAAATAAAACATTATTTATCTTTATCCGTTTGTGAGGCAAAAAAAATGGAAACGAAGACATGTTTATCTAATTTGCGTATACTTTTTAGGTAGAAGGTAGGAAGTAAGTCCTTATTATAAACGCTTCTGCTTAGTAAAAGTAGCAAGTGTTTTGTTAGATAAAAATATCGAAAATAAAAGCTTTGTAAGCTTGACTATCATCCTTGAACAATAAATGTGCCTTAGTAATTTGTTTTTTTACAAATGACACTAGAATGATACATAGATTTGCTTATCTTTAATCCCTTAAAAAGGAATAAATTTATGAAAACAACACTATTTTATTACCTACTGTTTTTTTTAATTGCAAATGGCTGTTTGTTAGGATGTAAAGGTGGAAAAAAAGTACAAGATACACCTAACAATACCCATACAAATAAACCAAATCCCGAATTAGTTGACAATCCTATTACTTTAAGTGATTTGGGCGATTTGAGTGTACGTACCATTAATTTAATTACGGATATAGATGGCAGCAATATTAAAGCAACAATTAATAGATTGGATACGACCCTAAATGAGTTAAAAACGCCTACTGATGGAAAATTTTTATATTTAGGCATTCTAAACTTTAGTTTTAAATCGCAGCCGCCAAGTTGTTTAAAGCTGCAATCGTTTAATGTTCCTATGACGGATATTTCGATGATGGAAGCGCAAAGTCCAAAGCCAATTGTTATTCCAACAGGGCAATTAAACAAACTGGCAATTGTAGAAGGGTTTTATGGCGGCGGTATGCTTTATGGTTGTCGTATTGTAGGTGTTTTTGATAAAACGCCCCTCGAACTATTGTATCAATTGTTAGATGAAGGGGAGTTGAAATTAGATCCTTATCTTAAAATACTAGGAGAGGAGTAGCTATTAAAGCGTTTAAATAGTAAGTCTTTTTTCAAAGTTGTTTCAGAAGCATTTTTACTAAATAATGGAAAAAATAAAATTATCATGAATAAGAATTTAGGTATTTTACTGTGTTTAATCTCGTCAATATTTTTGATGAGCAGCACTTGTGGCAATGCCGATAAAAAGGAGCAAAACACAACAACTGGCACTACAACCGTAAAGGAAGTAGCAACAGATAAACCTTGTATTGACCCAAGTAAAATTAACCCCAATGGCATTTGTACAATGGATTATACGCCTGTGTGCGGTTGTAATGGAAAAACCTATTCTAATAGCTGTGTGGCGGTAAATGCGGGTATTACTAAATGGACACCAGGGGAATGCTCCAAAACGTCTAAAAAGGCAAATAACAGTACTGAAAAAAAAATTGACAACAATAAGGAAACGGAAAGTAAACCTTGCATTGACCCAGCAAAAATTAACTATAAGAAGAAATGTGCCAATAACAGAGTGCCTGTTTGCGGCTGCGATGGCAAAACATATATTAATGCCTGTAAAGCACAACGTTTTGGTTTAACCAGTTGGACAAAAGGAGCCTGTAAAGAGGAGGGTAGCCAAAGTGGAACTGTAGCAGCTGATTGTATTGACCCAAGCAAAATTAAGCCTAATACGCCCTGTAATAAGATGCTAAAGCCAGTTTGCGGCTGTAACGGTAAAACCTATAGCAATGAATGCCTCGCCAAAAAAGCAGGTGTTACTAAATGGACCAAAGGAAGGTGTGAATGATTGGTACTTGGTAGTGAGTATTTGGTATTTGGACGGCTACGCTACGCTGCGCCGTTTTATAGGGATTGGTATTTGGCAGTGGATGTTTTGCAGGGCTTGGCTGTGCTATTTGGGGAGTAAATAGTAGACAAACTTTAACAATGACTACATACAAAACAGTCCGATAAGTTGCTTTTAAGGGCATCTTATCGGCTTTTGATTTAATGGTTTTTGTTCTTGTATCAAGTGAAGCTTCAACTACTTATCCTATTCGTTTTACCCTTAGTAAGAGTTCTTCTAGGTTAAGTGGTTTTTTCACAAAATCTTCGGCCCCTTCTTCAAAGGCGGTAAGTATTACTTCTTGCTGGTCGAGCGCAGAAATAATAATGATAGGAATATTTTTATTGATTTTCTTGATAGAACTTAATAGTTCGATGCCTGATACGTAAGGCATCATAATATCTGAGATTATCAAATTATATTCTTCTTCTTCGATGGTATCTAATGCATCTTGTGCATCTGTTGTAGCAAAAACCTCGTATCCATTTTTGGTTAACATGGTTTTAATGGCTTGCAACATAATTACATCATCGTCTACTACTATAATTTTCATTCTAAAAATAAATTAAATTAATTACTAAAGGTATTTGGATAAATATACTTAGTGAAAAGGGATAAATAAAATGGGCCATTATGCGCGATTGTTTTGTTCAAGTTATGAACGAACGGTTTTTACGCAGTAAAATAAATATCCCTTTGGATATTTAAGTGTAGAGAACCGCTTGCGGACGAATGGCCAATAGCGAGCTATTGCGAGCATTTGTAACGCAGGATTGGGCAAAACAATAAGTAATAATGGTTCGTTTTATTTTGTCACTTTCACTTAACCCACTAAAGTTTTACGTAAAGGGGTATTTAGTTTTATATTTTTGTTAAGTGTAATTGCTCATAGCACTACTTACTTTGCTGTTTGCGACAATTGCAAGGATTCTAATTCTACTATAAGCTCTTTATGGCCTCTACGGCAAATGGTAGCTAATTGTTTCACTAACTGCCCTATTTTTTGGGCATGTTGATTTTCCCAAGCTGTTATTGCTGCGGCATCGTTTTCTTTTTCTAAATCTTTTCGTTCCCAAGAGCCATGTTCAATTTCTTTCGACACCTCCGACATTTCGGTTAGGCCGATATACGCACAAGTTGATTTTATTTTGTGAGAAGATTGTTTTAGGCTGCCCCAGTTTCTATTTTCAAAATCGGCAACAACCATATCTATTTCTCCGGGTATATCTCGCACTAAAGTTTCGAGCATACTTATTTTAATGTCAAAATCACCACCTGTTAGGGTATCTAAATAATCTAAGTTTATCATTTTTTCTTGTAGCGGCATTATTACTTCGTTTTCTGCTGCAACTTCTATCATCGAAGTGCTTGCTTGTTTTTGTTTATTTAAACCTAGTATTTTATTTAACTTCGCATACAATACTTGCGGATTAATAGGTTTGCTTACAAACTCATTCATGCCTACTTCAAAACAACGTTCGGCATGACGGTTAAAGGCGTGTGCGGTCATGGCAATAATAGGGGTTGTTTTAGAACGGTTGTTGAGTTGATTGCGGATGTACTTAGTGGTTTCAAATCCATCCATAATAGGCATCGAAATATCCATTAAAATTACATCGTATTGTTTTAAATCTTTCTCTAAAATAGCTACGGCTTCTTGTCCGTTTTCTGCTACATCAAGTGTCATATTGTTCGACCATTTCTTCAGCAAATCGGTTGCTACTAATTGGTTGAGTTTATGGTCTTCTACTAGCAAAATATTGATGTGATTGTTAACACTAATACTTCCTGCCGATTGCATTTCCTCTTCCGAAATATTATCTTCGGCGGTATATAAACGAATATCTTGGTCAGATTCTATTGGCTCTATTATTTTCTTTGGTTTGGGTACAAAAATGGTTTGCGAAACCTGATCTTCTGGTACAATTAAGTTTCTATCTTTACTAAACTTAATGGTAAAACTAAATGTAGAGCCTCTTCCAGCTTCACTTTCTAATTGCATTTTGCCGCCAAAAAGCTCGGTTAATTGTTTGGCAATGCTTAAACCTAAGCCCGTTCCACCGTATAATCTTTCGGTTGAGTTACTTGCTTGTGCAAACGCTTCAAAAATGCGTTGTTGTTTTTCTATTGCAATGCCTATGCCTGTATCTTTTACCGAAAACTGCACTTCTATGTATTCGTCGGTATCGTCAAGTACTTGCGCTCGCAGTACTACTTCGCCTTTATCGGTGTATTTAATGGCATTACTTACCAAGTTGTTAATAATAGATTGTAAGCGAACAGAATCGCCAATTACTTTAGTTGGTAAATTTACATCTACTAGGGTAAACAGATTGATGCTTTTTTCCTTGGCTTTAAACTTATGTGTTTGCACCAAATCATTCATCAAATCTTGTATACCAAAAGGACGGTTTTCGAGTTCAATCTTACCCGATTCAATTTTAGAAAAATCCAATATGCTATTAATTAGTTTTAAAAGGTTGTCAGAAGATAAATTTAAGGCGCTTAAATATTCTCTTTGCTTTTCATTGAGTCCTGTATTTTCTAGTAAGTGTGTCATCCCTACTACTACATTCATCGGTGTACGGATTTCGTGGCTCATATTTGCCAAAAAGCGTTCTCGCATAGCAGCAGTTCTTTCGGCAAGTTCTTTGGCTTGTATTAATTCTTGATTTTTTTTGAGGGCAGTAACATCTCTTATTAAGCCATGATAACCCTTTAAGCTGCCATCAACAGAGTACCACATATTGGAAGAAACCAAACAATCTAAAATTGCTCCTGTTTTGGTTTTCATTTTCACCTCAAAATCTTTTACCGAACCCGAGGCTTCCATTTTCTTTAAAAACTCATCATAAGTAGAAGCAGATACATAAAGGTCTCGTTCAACAATGTTTTGAAACTCTTCGTGTGTAAAGCCAAACATATTTACTAGCGATTCGTTTTTCTCGGAGAACCTGCCAGAAGTAGTTGTAATATAAATGGCATCTTGCGATTCTTCAAAAACAGTGCGGTATCTTTCTTGGCTTTGTACCAATAATTCTTGTGCCGTTTTATATTGCGTAATATTTTGGATTGTACCAATTATTTTTACTGCTTTGGTGTTAGGATCAAACTCTACCTTTCCTTGATTTCTAACAAACTTACGAGTGCCATTAGAAAGAATGAGGTGCTCAATCATAAAAGCATCGCTATCATCATCAATGGCTGCTTGAATTTGAGCCTTTACGCTTTCCCTTACATTTTCGCCTACCTGCTGCAGGTAATTTTCAAAAGTAGAGGCAACTTCTTGGCTGTTTAAACCAAAAATGCGGTAAACTTCTTCCGACCAATACATTTCGCCAGTGCTTAACTCTAGTTCGTAATTGCCTATTTGTGCAATGCGTTGTGCCTGCAATAATTGATGTTCGCTTTGCAATAAGTTTTTCGCCGTTTGTTCTAATTGCAATTGGATTTTACGTCTTTCTATAGCATGTAAAACCGACCGAGTAAGCGAACTAGTATCAATTTGTCCTTTTACTAAATAATCTTGTGCACCAGCTTCAACGGCTTTTACTCCTAACTTTTCATCATCAATACCTGTAAGTACTACGATAGAAATGCTGCTAGGAAAACCTTTGGTGGCTTTGGTTAATGTATCAAATCCCGAAGTATCAGGTAGTGTTAAATCGAGCAGTACAATGTCGAAGTTCTCTTTTTTTGCTAATTCAAAACCATCCGAAAGTCGCATTACATGAAATAATTCAAAATTAATGCTAGGTGATTCTCTAAGATAAATTTCTACCAATTTAGCATCACCGGGATTATCCTCGATTAATAGTATATTGCGTTTATCTGTATTAAAGTTGCTTGCTTCACTCATGGGATATTGCTATTGTAGATAACAGAGAAAACTAGTAGCATAAGCATATTTGTACTTAGCTGTAAACTAGTTGTTCCACAGTATGATATTAAATCTATAAATTAAATAATTCTTATTTTAATGATAATTGTATCACCTGGGTTATGAAAGACAGAAAACGGGGAATGTAAAGGTATAATACACCTACTAAGTATAGCAAAAACATTGCCATAAAAAATAGGTTTTAAGAAATAGGAAAACTAATTATTGAGTTTTATATTTCAGAAGGCAGCCTAACAATAGTTAGCCAAAATTGCTCAATAGATTTGATCACTTCTATAAAACGATTAAAATCTACGGGTTTGGTAATATAACAATTAGCATGAAGATCGTAAGCGCGAGAAATATCTGTTTCCGCATTAGAGGTTGTTAAAACAACAACAGGAATACGTTTTAATTTGGGATCGGTTTTAATTCTAGCCAATACATCACGGCCATCTTTTTTAGGTAAGTTTAAATCTAATAATATTAAATCGGGGACTTTAGCATCTGTATATTTACCTTCTTTAAACAGATAGCTAATTGCTTCTGCGCCATCCATTACGGTATGTAAATTATGTGGAATATTTCCTTCTTTTAAGGCCTCTTGTGTAAGCCTAATATCGCCAGGATTATCTTCCACTAGCAATATTTCTACAATTTTATCTCTCATTCTAATTAATATTTGAGTGTAAGGTCTAGTATATCAAAAATGTTCCTTAATCTGTACGTTGCTTGCAATACTATAATTAGTACCTAAAATTTAACTAAGCTTGTAAAAATAGCAATAATAGCAAAATTTGATATAGGCTTGATAATATAAAAACAACTTACAACAAGTAGTATGTTATCGCTGTTTTCTTACTATAGGTTGTACGTACTTAAAATTGATTGTGTTTCATTTTTTTACTATAACATTACGAAAAAATTAAAAAAAAGGCTTGTCTTAAATATAACTGGTTGCTAGTAAAACAACTCAATTACTACTTACTATAAAATAGCAAGCTCTTAAAGTTATACCTTCACCCATAGTATAGGTGAGATATGCACTACTATTTTTTATAAAAATTTGTATGAATTTGTAGGTTAATCTAGGGGCAACCCAATCAATATGCTGTAATTAGTAGCAATTAAGGAGTTTTTTGTATTTTTGTAATACTATATTTTGTTAGGATAGTAATGATGCCAAAATAGGCTAAGTGAAATGAAAAAAATAAACTCCACCAAAGTGTGCAATTGTTTTTTTCAAGGGAAGGCGCAAAGCGCAGTAATAGCGAGCTATTACGAGCATTTGCAACGCAGCATTGGAAAAAAGAATAAGCAAAGTGGTGGAGTTTATTTTTTCTCATTCACTAAGAATAATAGGCTATAAGTTGTGTTTAATAGCTAACGAATAAGTAGTTTATTGTAAGTGACTTACTAAAAAATGTAAACTTACTTTTAAACGGAAGGTAGCTAAAGTTTGAGTGTGCAATATACTAAAAATGTGCTTTTTGTTACCAACACTAAGGTAATATTTCAAAAATATAGCAACAAAATGGCATATTATTTTATTTTTTTGGTTTTTACTTATAAAAATGGTAGCACTTTTAGCAAAAAGAATCCTACATTAGCGGTTCTAAACAAACAAAGCCTAAGCTGACATGTTTATCTAATCCGTTTACCCTTTTTGGGGTAGAAAGTGTAAGGTCTTTGGACGGCTCTGCTTTGCGGCACCGTTCTAAAGTGTTAAGTACTTTTTTATTCGATAAACTTGTCCCTAAACCTACAATAATTAAGCACCATAAAAGCGGCCTAATTATTTGAGTACAAATTTTATATGGTACAAAAAAAGAAAACACGCAAACGTAAAAGTACAAAGTCTAAAGGCAATGTATTTAGCAAATTTCGAGAACAAGTTGTTCAGATCATCAAATCTGAAAAAACACGGAAAACGCTAGGTATTTTATGTTGTTTGGCAAGCCTATTCTTATGTATTGCGTTTATATCCTATATATTCTCAACATGGGGAGCCGATCAAAGCTATGTAAAAGACATTTCCTTAAAGGATGTTTTTTATGATGATGAGGTACGCACTCGAAACCTCTCTGGACGACTAGGTAGTTATTTATCTCACCGATTAATTTACCAAGGTTTTGGTTTAGCAGCCTTTACCTTTGTTATTGTGCTGTTGCTAATTGGCCTAAAGCTTTTTAAGCCCTCCCGTTATCGTTATGCTAAAAGTAGAATGTTAATGTATGCCTTCCTGTCCTTAATGTTGCTATCGCCTATTTTGAGCTTCTTGTCTTATGGAGCTAGTTACAGCTTTCCTTTTGGCGGAAGCTTTGGTAACTATGTAACTAATTGGCTGATTGGCTTTATGGGAATGCTAATGACCGCCGTTACCTTAATGGCCTTACTAACCTTAGTATTTATGTATCTCATAGATATTAACGCCTATTGGGTGCAGTTTAAAAATTCTAGATTGGTAAATACACTTGTTAATTGGTTTAGTCCTAGTACAAGCAATGTTAGACATAGACCACAAACTAGTACGGTTGGTAGCAATTTAAGTAATGGACGTTTTCAAAGGGAAGATAAAGCTTTTGAAAAAGGGAAACAGGTAGAGTTAGATTTTAAGCAAAAACCACCTCCCAAAGCAGCTCCTGCCGCTAAGAAAAAAACGAGAGAAGAGTTGGAAGAAGAGCTTAAACTAAAGGTCGTATCTGCGGACGAACGTAACCGCAGCCTAACCGATATTGAAAAAGAGGATGCCGTACTTGCCCTTGGCGAAGAATACGATCCTACCTTGGATTTAAGCGACTATGTAAAACCACACTTGGATTTACTAGAAAGCTACGGACGGGATTTATACCACGAGGATACACTAGGCGTAAACAGGGAAGAACTAGAACGAAACAAAGAGCAAATTGTTCAAACTTTAAATAACTACAATATTGCGATTGCTGATATTAAAGCAACGCCCGGACCTACCATTACGCTATACGAAATTATTCCTGCGCCAGGCGTGCGTATTTCTAAAATTAGAAACCTAGAGGACGATATTGCCCTGAGTTTAGCGGCTTTAGGCATCCGTATTATTGCACCAATGCCAGGAAAAGGAACCATTGGTATTGAAGTGCCAAATCAAAATAAAGAAATTGTATCGCTTAGAAGTTTGTTAACATCGGAGAAGTTTAAAAATACCAAAATGGATTTACCAATTGCCTTTGGTAAAACTATTGCCGACGAAAACTTTATTGCCGATTTAAGTAAAATGCCGCACTTGCTACTCGCAGGAGCTACTGGACAAGGTAAATCGGTTTGTTTAAATAGTATTCTCGTATCGCTATTATATCGCAAGCATCCAGCCGAGCTAAAGTTTGTAATGATTGACCCCAAAAAGGTGGAGTTGGCATTATATGAATACATTGAAAAACACTTTTTGGCCAAACTGCCCAACGCAGAAGAAGCGATTGTAACCGATATTAAAAAGGTAATTCATACCCTTAATGCCCT
This sequence comes from Bacteroidota bacterium, assembly GCA_020630215.1. GTDB lineage: Bacteria > Bacteroidota > Bacteroidia > Chitinophagales > UBA2359 > JAHDBT01. The sequence goes on along the minus strand of JAHDBT010000112.1, from coordinate 6,961 downwards.
GTGCATTGAAATGGATATGCGTTACGATTTGCTGAAACGTGCCTATGTGCGTAATGTGCGAGAGTACAATCGAAAGTTTACTCAACGCAAACTTAACCCCGAAAAAGGACACCGCTTTTTACCTTATATTGTACTAGTAATTGATGAGTTTGCCGATTTAATTATGACGGCAGGCAAGGAAGTAGAATTACCCCTTGCTCGTTTAGCGCAGTTAGCACGGGCAATTGGGATACATTTGGTAATTGCCACTCAGCGCCCTACCGTAAACATTATTACGGGTACAATTAAAGCGAACTTTCCAGTACGTATTGCCTTTAGGGTAACCTCTAAAGTAGACTCTAGAACCATTATTGATATGGGCGGGGCGAACCAGTTAATTGGTAAAGGTGATATGCTTTTATCTATTGGGGGCGATTTAATTAGATTGCAAGGGGCCTTTGTAGATACACCAGAAGTAGAACGTGTTGCCGATTTTATTAGCCAGCAAAGAAGCTACCCCGAACCCTATTTACTACCAGAGTACCGAGACGATGATGATAAAACGCAAGCCAAACCAGGCGAAATTGCCTTTGACGATTTGTTTGACGAAGCAGCACATATTATTGTGCAACATCAACAAGGATCAACATCTTTACTACAACGCCGCCTAAAACTAGGTTACAACCGTGCCGGCCGCATTATGGATCAGCTAGAAGCGGTAGGAATTGTAGGCCCTAATATTGGTAGCAAAGCAAGAGAAGTATACATTTTAGATGCTATGGAATTAGAAACCTTTTTGGAGCATTTGAAAAATAAAGACAAGTAGTGAGAACAAACATCATACGTCGAATGATAAAATTGGGGGCAATACTAGTAGGTTTGTCGGTGGTGATTAGTGCTTGTAAACAAGAAAAAGGCTGCTTAGATATAACCGCCCTTAACTACAACCCCGATGCATTTAAAGACGACGGCTCCTGTTTATACTCGCTAGAAACGCCTGTGACCTACCAATTTAATCGTTTTCAACAATCCTCCGTAAAATACGACGAGCAAATTGGACAACAACTATTACTCAACGATTTACAATTAAAAGTAGCCGCCTTAGCTGCTCCTGGTGCGAGTAGTATCGACACCAATTTAATTGCTTTGTACGAAGGAGATGCAGCGGCAATCATAACGGCAAACCCAATAGGTAATGCTTTGCCAACAGCTTATGTTGATATAGCAAGCAGCTTAAATTTATCCAGCCTAGTATCTGCTACTTATAGTGCCGATTCTATTATTTATGCGGCTTTAGCTATCATACAAAACAATTCGCTAAACATTGCTTTGCTAGGAAGTGCGGGGGTACATACTTCTGCCGAAGGCATAGATGTTTGGGAGTTGTGCAAAGGAAATATATTGGGTGCTGGTTTTTTTAGAGCAGGGGTAAACGAGTTGTTAGATATAGAAAATCAATCGCACGAAACTTTAGTAGAGGAGGAGGCGTACAGTTACACGCCTAGGGAAAGTGCATGGGATGCGGCTTTTGGATGGTATGGTGCAGCCATTGCTTTTAATAATTATACAGATGAAGGACTAGCAGATGCGAGCGAGTTGTACCAAGATGACGACAGCGATGGCACGATTAACCTACTAAGCGAATACAATTATTCCTTCCCACAATTAGCCGCCCAACGAGATTTAATTTATCCCGATGGCATACAAAGTATTGATTTTACCAACGATTTATTTTCCCTCTTTATACAAGGCCGCACCCAAATTACCAACCGACAAGACAGCCTACTCAGCATCACCCGCAATACCCTTGTATACAAATGGGAACAACTATTGGCGGCTACAGCAGTACATCACCTAAACGCCACCAAAGCCGAATTAGATAATCTTAGCAATCCTACTGAACTCAATAAAAATTGGTCGGCAGCCTTGGCCTATTTGCAAGCCCTACAATATCGCTCCATTGATAATTCTAACTTGTTTAGTGCCAGCGAACTCCTCGATTTACTAGGAACAACTCGCCCTAACTACGAAGCAGGTACACCCGAATACGAAGATTACCTCAATCAGCTCAACGAAATTTTAGAAATCATTCGTCCTGCTTATGAGTTCAGTGAGTTTCAAATGGAGAATTGGTAGATAGACGCAATAATAGCTAGTATACTAGGGGGATTAGTATGCAAAATGTTGCGTCGTTACCAAAAAACTAAACCGCTTTCAAACTCATATCCAAGCTTTTAAACGAGTGTGTTAATGCGCCAACCGAAATAAAATCCACCCCTGCTTCGGCATATCCCCGAATGGTTTCGATGGTAATACCTCCCGAAGATTCGGTTTCAAAACGACCATTTACAATCTCAACGGCTTCCTTAGTAGTAGGCACATCAAAATTATCGAGCATAATGCGGTCTACTTGTCCTATTTGCAATACCTCGTCTAATTCGGCTAGGTTACGCACTTCAATTTCTACTTTAATATCGAGTTGTTTATCTTGTAAATATTGGCGAGTTGTTTTGATGGCATTGGTAATACCGCCGCAAAAATCGTGGTGATTGTCTTTAATCATAATCATATCGTACAAGCCCATGCGGTGATTTACGCCGCCGCCAATACGCACCGCCCATTTTTCGAGAATGCGAATGCCAGGCGTAGTTTTGCGAGTATCTAAAACTTTTGCGTTGGTTCCTGCTACCACTTTTGCATACTGATTGGCCATAGTTGCAATGCCACTCATGCGCTGCATACAGTTGAGTACAATGCGTTCGGCGTGTAAAATAGATTGGGTTTTTCCGGTAACGGTAAAAGCAATATCGCCCTTTTTAACAGCCGTCCCATCAGGAATCATTACTGTCATTTCCAAGCTTTCATCTACTCGTTTAAAAATTAAGTTGGCCAGTTCAATACCTGCAATAATGCCATCGTCTTTTACTATTAAACGAGCCGTTCCAGTAGCACTAGCTGGTATACACGACAAAGAAGTATGGTCGCCATCTCGAATATCTTCTTTTAAAAATTGGTCAATAAGTTGGTTTAAAGCTGTATCGTTCATGATTGTTTACTATTTTTGCTGCGATATTAGGCATTTTTGGGCAAAAAAGAAAACCTTCTAAACAATTGTGCTTGTTTAGAAGGCTTTATGGAGTTTTTTTTAGTGGAAGGTACTTTTGTAGCAGGTAGAAAGTGGCACTATATACTCGATACCAATTCCTTATTTTTCGAAAGAAATTTCTTCTATCAAACCATTTTTAAGTACCATATAGGTTCGGTAAGTGCCTTTTTTAGTAACCAACGAACCAATTACAAAACGTGCGCCGCTAGGTGCAGTGCCTTGGTGCTTAATAATAAAATTACTAGGAGTACTGTCTTGAAAAAAGCTGTTTATAGTTGTTACTGCTTCCGATTTTGAGTAGGTGTCATCGTCGTCGTTAATGTTAACGTTAACATTTTCTGCTAAATTACTGAGTAAAGCAGTAGCATTACCCAATTTTAAACTGGATCTAATATCACTAACAGTGCGCTGTTTTTTAGCGGCCACTTTTGTTTGTGCTGATGCGTAAAAAGGAACAATAGCCAATAAAGAAAAAACAACAGAAAATAAAACAACTAAACGTTTCATGACAGGGAATTTAAAGATTTAGAGATTCAGGTATTTATAATAGACTTTATTTAGACTAGTTTGGATCTTTTATGTTTAAAAGGAAAGCAGCAATAAGAATTTGCTACCGCTTAAAGTTAAAAACTGAGGCTTATACTTATGCAAGAATTTGGGTGAGTGTTAGTTTACTGCGATACAAATTACGATATTTTTGCATCAATTACAAATTTTAAAGTAATTGTAAAGTAGTATTTTGGGTATTTACGTTTTACGCTATTTTTTACAATTTATCATTTATAACTATCAACGCTAATATGTTTCATAACGAAAAAGTAATACTAATTATTTTGGATGGCTGGGGTTTAGGTGCCAATAATGCAGTTAGTGCAATTGCACAAGCCAACACACCTTTTATAGATAGCTTGCACAAAAAACATCCTAATGCTAGGCTTACAACACATGGAGAGTTAGTAGGTTTGCCAGCTGGACAAATGGGTAATTCGGAAGTTGGACATTTAAATATTGGTGCGGGGCGAATTGTATATCAAGAGTTGCTGCGTATTAATAATGCCGTTAAGGATGGCACTTTGGCAAATAATTCGGTTTTGCTAGATGCAATACAGTATGCCAAAAACCATGCTAAAAAAATTCATTTAATGGGCTTGGTTTCTGATGGCGGCGTGCATTCGCATATCGAACATATAAAAGGTTTATGCAGCATTTTAGCACAACACAACCTACAACAAGTATATATACACGCTTTTACCGACGGACGAGATACTTCCCCCAATGGCGGTATTAATTACCTAAAAAATTTAGAAACACACTTAGCAAAAACAACAGGAAAAGTTGCCAGCGTAGTAGGCCGCTACTATGCAATGGATAGAGATAAACGCTGGGAACGCATTAAGTTGGCCTACGATTTATTAACCAAAGGAACAGGCGCGAAAACACAAGATATACTAGCAAGCTTACAAGCTTCTTATGAGGAAAACATTACGGATGAGTTTGTACTGCCAATTGTAAAAGTAGATGACCAAGGAAATCCTCTAGCAATTATAGAGGACAACGATGTAGTATTGTGTTTTAATTACAGAACCGACCGCTGCCGAGAAATTACCCAAGTCCTCACTCAAACCAATATGCCCGAACAAGGCATGCACACCTTGCCACTTCACTATTTAACAATGACCCGCTACGACAAAACTTTTGAAGGCGTAAAAGTTATTTTTGAAAAAGAAAACCTTAAAAACACCATTGGAGAAGTATTAGCCAAGCACGGAAAAAAACAAATTCGCATTGCCGAAACCGAAAAATACCCGCATGTTACTTTTTTCTTTTCTGGCGGACGAGAAGCCCCTTTTGATGGAGAAGAACGCCTAATGGCCAACTCCCCCAAGGTTGCTACCTACGATTTACAACCAGAAATGAGTGCCTACGAAATTACCGAAAAAATAGTAAACAAACTACAAGAACAAAGTACCGATTTTATCTGTTTAAACTTTGCCAATCCAGATATGGTAGGGCATACAGGTGTTTTTGAAGCCGCCGTAAAAGCCGTAGAAACTGCCGATACCTGTGCCGAAAAAGTAGTGAACGAAGCCATTAAAAACGGCTATGCAGCAGTCGTAATTGCCGATCATGGAAATGCTGATATTATGCAGAATCCAGATGGTACTGCACATACTGCACATACCACTAATTTAGTACCCATTTTTTTAGTCGGAAAAAATATGGAGGGAGTGCAATTAAAGGATGGCAAATTAGCCGATGTTGCACCTACTATTTTAAAGATGATGGAAGTGCCTTTGCCCGAGGAAATGGATGGGGATGATTTAATTGTAGGAACTAGTGTTTAAGTAACGCTTAAAAAATAAGCATTAAAAAGAATTATTTCGTTGTTATTGGGTAGAGAAAATTCATGAATTTTCTCTACGATGGACAATGGAAATATCAGCATAAAAAAAGTAAATGAAAAAAATAGTCACCATAATTAGTTTCCTAATAATAATTATTTTTACCTTTTCTGCTTGCTCGCAAAGCAACGGGGCAGAGGGGAAGCAGGATTTTAAATATTTTAAAATAAAACATTTTTTTGAATCAGAAATGGCCCGTTTGGAAAAAAAGGCGGTTAAAGTAGATAAAAAAGTTACTTTAAATAAAGCCTCCGAAAATAAAACCGCCACAACAATTGATTGGGAAAAGGAATTGTCGCTTTTTGCTAATTCGGATATTAACAAAGCTGCCTGGAGCGACCAATATCAGGTAGATACCATTAAGGAGTTGGGTAAGGTAATTGTTGAATACAAGGCGAAGAATGAAAATTTAAAAACCCAATCCATACAGCTTACCTATCCTAATAGTACGAGTGCTGCCAGTCCCAATAAAATTGCTATTGTTAACCAAACCCACAACGCCATCTACAAACATTTAGAGCGTTTAACCTACGAAACCAATAAAAGCTATGTTATTGATACCAAGCAAAGTGTACTAGGAATGCAGCCCGATGAAATGCTGATAGAAGGACGGTTTTTGAAATAGCAGTTGTTTGGATTTTTGATTGTTGAGGTTTGATTTTTTTTTTTTTTTTCTGCTGATGTAATTGTCTGGATTTTGGTGGGCTGGATGGTTTGATATTTGATTTTTTTTGTTGTCGTTGTTTGGGGTTATGGGTAAAGACGTTGCACTGCAACGTCTCTACATTTAGAATTGTAAGTAATTAGTGGGGGATGATTAATTGGTCATTTTTAGATAATGGGACAGAAAAAATCAGAAATCCCATATCAAAAATCAAGCATCAAACCTCATCAGTCACAATGGCAATTATAATTTTTTCCTAAATCAATAGCTGTCACCACCTTCGTAACCTTATCACATTTGGCAAATACAATTCGTACTTCTTGTCCATCTTTTGTATCGCCTTCTACGGCAAAGGAGGGGCAGGGGTAATCGGCAGGTTTGCTTTTACGGTGGTTAATTTTTCCTTGTTGTAAAATCGCCTTAATTTCTGCTTCCGAAATATGGCGGCATTTCATACGGCATTCGCCATGTTTGGTATAAATAAGTCGTTTATCTCGTAGCTGACTTAATACGGTTGCATCGCTTAAATTACTAGCAGGCGCACCGCTGTTATGCTTTTGGTGATTGCTGCTGCGAGGTGGCGACGATAATGGTCCTCGATCATTGAGGATGCCAAATTTTTGCAATCCTATTACGGCTAATGCCATTACCAATACAATAATGCTCGATTTTGTTTTGCTATTTAATGCCATTTTTTATTGTTGAATTATTTGTTGTTAAATTGTTGATTTTGATGGTGCCTGCTGGGGGCGGTTGTGGTTTTTTGGGTCTAACATACTTTGACCACGCTGTGGTTACGGGGGCTTTTTT
>JAHDBT010000111.1 GCA_020630215.1 Bacteroidota bacterium | reverse complement strand
AACTTAAAAAATAAATACTTAAGCAATTGATTAACAAAACTTAAAGAATTGCTGTATGTTAAACTTACTAAAACATTCAAAATATATAAGACGAATATACACATAATTAGAGAGAGTAAAAAACTTTTGAGCTAACTGTTATTAAAAGGAAGGATAAAACAATGGCAAAAAAGTCCCTCTTAGTAACACTTAAAAAATAAGCCCAACAATTTGTACGCAGAGATTTTGTGCTTAAACAAGGCGCAAAACGCAGGCATAGCAGCGCTACGGCGAGTATTTGCAACGCAGGATGAACGAGTGATTTTTATGTAGTAAAATAAATGCCTTTTTAGGCATTTAAACGTAGAGAACCGCTTGCGGCTGCGATGAAAAAATCAAGTAGAAATGGCGGAGTTATTTTTTATGTGTTACTTAGCCTTTATCCTTTTTTATTTGGTCTAGTACTCTTAGTTGTTCTAATAATTGTTTAAGCGTAGTACTGGGCTTTACCTCTTCTTTAAAATGCGCTTGAAATAACCAAACTGCCGCCTCTCCTACAGGTAGGTTAGGATAGTAATTGTCTCTAGCAAAATGCACAAACTTTAACACTTTAAATGCATCGAACCAACGAAAAAAACGATGCTTAAAGGCTTCGGCATGACTGGTATTATTGCTAATTTCTACAACATGTTTTACAAACTGATTGGCCGTTAAAAAACTAGCGATGCTTGGGGGCAGCGTTTTCAAATAATTGATTATTTTTTTTTCATCTTGTGCTATATTATATAAGTTTGGTATTTTTTGGATAAACATTTTTAAATCTTCAAAGGAATCGGGAGCGTAAGTATAATAGATTGTTTGTTTACTTTCGAGCATATCGCCAATTGCTTTACCTGTACCAAAAGGCACTCTATGGGAAGGGCGGGAAGCTGGAATTACTTTGGTATTTTTTATTTCGGAAAAGTGGGGCGAATGGGTAAACTTGTGGAGGAAATAAAAATCTTCCCCTGCTTTTCTTCGGTTCATGCCGCCTTGTTGTTGATAGGCATTACAACGTGCTGCCATACTAGAACCTATGGTTTGGTAAGCAAACGGATAATTGGCAAAACGAAGTGCGTGTACATAATAACGCAGGTACAGTTCGTACTGAATAATATGGTTGTAAACGGCTTGTTTATAGGCTGTACCTTCAATAGGATGCTCGTAATAAATGCTACAGGCAGGGCTTTTAGGCTGCGCTTCAAAATGTTGTTCTATGGCTTGCAAATAATTATTAGCACATTGCGAATCGGCATCAAAACAATCAATAATGGCGGTAGGCTTGCCAATGCTTTCTAGGCGATACACGGCCTCATCCATACCTATTTTACGAGCTAAACCTACGCCTGCATGTTTATGGGGTAAATTAGGATGGTGCAATATATAAAAACGAATAAATGGCTCCTCCCCTGCTTCTTGAAAGCTGGCAGCTTGTTGTTGTATCCATATTTTAGCGGCTTTCAAACTGGTTTCGTTTTGCGCTTTAATAGCGGCAGTTTCTTTTTCCGAACTGTTAATCACCACAATTACTTCTACCATACAATTGGGCGGTTTACAATTAGCCAAAGCTTGTAAACTGCCAACTAAATCAGGTTCATCATAACAAGGTATTACCACTATAATACCTGTTTGCGGATGTGCTGCTGTTGCAATTTGTGGTGGAAATAATGTGCGTTTTTGTAAGTAGGAAGTCATGAAGGAGGAGCCTTGATTTTTGATTTTTGATTTTTGATTTTTGCAAAGTAATTTACTAAGTGAATGAGAAAAAATAAACTCTACCACTTTGATTATTCTTTTTTCCAATGCTGCGTTGTAAATGCAAGATATTGGGAAATCTCAAAGTGGAAAATACAAATTTGTTTTTGTACCATCCCTAAGCCAAGCCAATGTAACCATTTTTGATGGTGATTCATAAAAAAACCTCATTCAAGTCTATTAAATACTTGAATGAGGTTTTTTTGTTTTAGAGGAGTTGTTAAAAATTAAGCTCCTAAATAAGTTTTTAGTAATTTACTTCTGGAAGTACTACGAAGCTTATTAATTGCTTTGTCTTTAATTTGGCGTACACGTTCGCGGGTTAAGGCAAAGCGTTCTCCAATATCTTCTAATGACATGCTGTGTTCTACGCCAATTCCAAAATAAAGTTTAATAACATCTTTTTGGCGTTCGGTCAGCGTATCTAAAGAACGTTCAATTTCTCGGCGCAGTGATTCCATATAAGCCAAATGCTTATCAGTAGTAGGCGTATTGGTATTGGGCAGTACATCTAGTAGCGAGTTGTCTTCTCCTTCTACGAAGGGAGCATCAACGGATGTATGACGGGCTGCTACGCCTAGCGTTGTTTCTACTTCTGATGTTTCGATTTGTAATGCTTTGGCTAATTCGTCAGGCGAAGGTTCTCGCTCAAACTCTTGTTCTAATGCGGAGAAGGCTTTATTAATTTTATTTAAAGATCCTACTTTGTTTAGTGGCAAACGTACAATACGTGATTGTTCGGCTAAAGCTTGTAAGATAGATTGACGAATCCACCATACTGCATAAGAAATAAATTTAAATCCACGCGTTTCATCAAACCGTTGAGCGGCTTTAATTAAACCTAAATTTCCTTCATTAATTAAATCGCTTAATGATAAGCCTTGATTTTGATATTGTTTAGCTACTGATACTACAAAACGCAAGTTTGCCTTAGTTAACTTTTCTAGTGCTTCTTGGTCGCCTTGTTTAATTCGTTTGGCCAAATCCACCTCTTCCTCTGGAGTCAATAAATCTACTTTGCCAATTTCTTGTAAATATTTTTCAAGTGATTGGCTTTCTCTGTTAGTTATCGACTTCGTAATTTTAAGCTGACGCATAAATTGTATTCCCTATGATTATCTTGTTAGCAAATAGATTTCCCTTGGTTGTGTGCACTTATCCTTATTTTCGATTAGAATAAAATCAGCTACAAAGATAATCTATTTTTTTTGTAATTGAAAGTCTTTGCATTATGTATGTTTAATGCAAGCTTAAATGTAAGCTGTAATTTACTTTATTTTAGCCATTTTAGTACTTAAAGTAGCAGAAATTTGTTTAAAAATTTTGAAATTTTCATTTTTTGTTTATAATTGCACCAGCATTTGTTGCTTTTTTTATATTATAAGCATTATTTTTTAGTTGCATAACTATTGTTTTACAAAAGACTGACAAGCAAAATGCTTTTTTTAAGCTATTTGTTACCAGCTTTGAGGCTTTATAGGTGTATCTCGTTAAGATATGGGTGCATTTTACATCTCTAGGTCTTGTTCTTTGGATAATTGCTTTTTTTAACCTACATTGGACAAATGCGTTCCCTGTAAACAAATTTTACACCCTCTTTATCTCTAAACAAAAATTATAGCCAATGGCAAGAATTAAGTACACATTAGATTATGTTATCAAATCTTCCCCAACTATCTTGTACAATTTCTTAACCAATCCTTCTGGACTTTCTCAATGGTTTGCCGACCATGTGGATAGCCTAGAAGATAGTTATAGTTTTTTCTGGGATGGTTACGAAGAGAAAGCCAAAGTATTAGAATTAGAAGAAAACAACTTCATTAAGTTTCGAATGGACGAAGCGGAGGAAGATGAATTCCTAGAGTTTAGAATTGAAAAATCGCCCGTAACAGGTGATACCATTTTAATAATTACTGATTTTGCGGATGATGATGATAAGGAAGATCAAGTAAGGCTTTGGAATTCTCAAATTAAATCGTTAATTTCTAGAGTGGGTGGAAGTAATTAACATCTCTGCACAAAACCCAACTTAACAAAACCAACCTCCATAGCCTAACAAAAACTACTTTCCTTTTCCTAGCAATTTAAAGAGAAAGTAATGGGCTATGTTTTCTACTATAGTAACAGAAAAAACAAACAGCAAAATATTTATCTATTAGCTGCTGTTTTATTTTCTGTCGCTTATTAAGTAATAGCATTCATTCCTAGCAGCTTAGTTTGCCAATTACTAAACAATACTTCTGATTTAAAACGATTATGAATATTAGCGTATGTTAATAACACTTAGACACACCGAGTCTACGCTATTTAAATTCTTCCTAGTTTTTGCAATGTATTTGGCTATTATTTTGTTTACTAGCGTTGTGGTACAAGCTAAAAAAACCAACAACCAAACAGTTGAACAAAATATAGCAAATGCCAAAAGCTATGTGCTAAAAGCAGACTCCTTAGTAAAAATAGCACAGCCAGATAGTGCTATTGCCTATATTTTACAAGCAACAACCATTTACCAATACTTAGGTGAATGGAATAGCTATGTGAAAGCTTGCAATGAGTTTGCACTACAATTACAACATACAAATAAACACAACGAATCTATTAACTTATTGCAAAAAGCAATTGTTGCTGGCGAAAAATACTTAACTAACCCTTACCCGCTACTTAGTAATAGTTATAACCATATAGCAACTGCTTACCGCAAAAAAGGTAATTACCAAAAAGCCTTAAATAAACTTACCAAATCATTAGCTATACAAAGCCGTATTTTAGGTAGTACACATACCGACTTAGGCGATACCTATTACAGCCTTGCCAGCATTTATTACCACAAAGGCAATTACAAAGCATCCCTTAAATACAATCAGCGTGCTAGAAGAGCACGAATACAAAAGTATGGAGAAATTCATCATTTTGTAGCAGCTACCTATTTTAATATTGCCGAAGTAAATACTTTACTAGGAAATTTTGACGAAGCAGAAAAAGACCTCCTAAAAAACTTGCAAATTTTAAAGGCTTTATACAAACAACAAAATCATCCTAAACAAGCAACAACTTACTCTAGTTTAGCAAACGTATACGAAAAACAAAACAAATACGAAGCAGCCCTAGCAGCAAGTAATACCGCCCTTAAAATACTAGCAGAAACTTTTGAGATTACCCATCCTGGATTTGTAGAAAACTACAAAACAATTGGTAATGTTTATTTAAAACAAGGAAAATACAACGAGGCCTTTAAACACTATGATGCGGCAATGAAAAACCGTAAAAAGTTTTTAGCAGAAAAACATCCTTACCTTTCTGAAATGTATCTTAAAATAGGAGAACTGCACTTTGTACAAAACAATTTTGAAGAAGCACTAGCATCCTACCAGCAAGCTTTAACGATTGTTGCTACCAACTTTGAAAACCCCAATGTTTTTGCCAACCCAAGCCTTTCAAAAGTTAGTTCGCAAACGTGGCTATTAGCTATTTTAAACAACAAAGCAGCGGCTTTTAACCAATGGTATACCCAAAGTAATAATCCCGAACATTTAACGGCTGCCTTGCAAACTTACCAAGTTGCTTGCCAACTTATTGGAAATATTTACACCATTTCTGATGGTAATTATTATAAACACTTTGAGCCAATTGCAGCTTCACAAACCTTTTTTGATGGCTTGGCTACTGTTTATAAAATGTATGAGGAAGCCCTTAAAAATGGAGAAGAACAAATTGCCCAAAAGCTTTTAAATGAAGCTTTTAAAATAAGTGAACAGTATAAAAAAATGCAGTTTAGACAACACTTGCAAGCAGGAAATATTACCCAATATAAAGGACTAACACCCAATAAATTCCAGGAAGAACAAGACTTAAAAGTAGACATTGCTTACCACAATCAAAAGTTAATTGAGGCTAAACAACATGGCGATTTTGCGGTACAAAAAGATATTAAAGACTTAGAATTACTCATTCAGCATAAAAAAAATAAATTAGATTCCCTCATTCAGTTTTACAAAAAATCAATTCCACAATATTACCAACTGCATTACAATACACAGCCAAGTACGGTTAGCAGTTTACAAGAACAACTAAACCTACAATATCCACAAAGTGCTTTACTACAATATGTAGTGAGTCCATCTTATATTTATATAATTAGTGTTGACAAAACGAATGCCTATTTTCATAAAGTTAAACACGATGAACAGCTTATTAATAATTGTAAAAATGTAAGACAAATTGTTAGTAATGCCGATGAAGCTTTAGCACCTACGGAGGCGAATACACAAACTTATTTACAAGCAGCGCATCAACTTTATAGCAACTTATTAAAGGATGTGTTACAACAGTTACCTCCTAATACCAATCATTTATTTATTTTGCCCGACCAACATTTATCTTACTTACCTTTTGAGGTTTTACTCGATACCTCCGTGGAAACAACAGATAATATTAATTTTCAGCAACTGCCTTACCTTGTTAAAAATTATGCTTTTAGTTACCATTATACTGCTAATGATTTACAATACAAACTACAGCAAAACCGCCAACATAAAAAACAAGATTACATTGGATTTGGCACCAGCTACAACATCAGTCAATTAGCCTTATACAATGATGTGCATATTTTAGAACTCGCAAAGAAGCCAGCCGCACAATTAAAAGATGCAATAGAAGAGGTAGAAATTTTATCAAGCCCAATGAACGCAACTTTGTTTTTAAATGAAGAAGCCACCCTGTCTTCACTTCAACAAAATGCAGGCAAATTTGCTATTGCACATTTGGCTTTACACACTTTGCTAATAGAAACACAACCTACGCAATCTAAAATACTTTTTTACCGAGATAAGCCTGCCCCCTCTTCTAGTCAATTGGTTATTTCCGACTTGTACCAACAGTCGCTTAATATCGACTTAGCCGTACTGCCTAGTGTGCATTTTGTTTTTGATGAATCGCTTAATAAGGAAAGTAATAGCAACGAACAAAACCTAGTTATTAATGGCAATAGTATTTGGCATTTAAACCAAGCATTTAATTACAGCGGCGTTCCTAGTTTATTGCTCAATCATTGGCAAGCTAACAATAACCATATTACTATTTTACAAAATTTTTATACTGCTTTAAAAGAAAAACAGCACCTTGCCAAAGCTTTACAAACGAGCAAGGTTAATTTTATTAATAATAATAAACCTGCTAAAGCGCATCCTTATTTTTGGTCGGGTACTATGCTCGTTGGTTCTCCTGCAACTATTAAAACACAAAGCAATTATACGTCCTATTTATTTTTTGTTTGCCTATCTCTTTTATTATCCTTGGGCGGATTTGTATTTTGGCGTAACAATTAAAGTAGCGGGTATGTAGTACATGGTATTTAGACGGTTACGCTTCGCCACTTTAAAGTGTTGACTAAAATAAGTAACGACAGTTAAATAATTTCCTAATTTCTACTTTGATCTTTTGCGCCTTGTCTAAGCACAAAATCTCTGCGTATAAATCGACATGTTTATCCAATCGGTTTACAATTTTTAATACAAGCCGGGAGGCTTTAAACTCGTTTGGCTCAAGCGGAGACGCTTGACCCTGCTGCCCGGTCCAGCCTCCCGGCTGGAGCGTAACGGGCCTAAAGCCTCTGGCTTGAGCCAAAACTTTTAACATTTAGATAAACATGTCTATAAATCGGATATTATTTAACTACCATTACTTACTAAAAAAATGAAACATGCCTCGATATTCAATAAAAGTTTTAACAGTATGCCCAATGGAATGGTAATAAAACATTTTAAGATTGCCATAATTAGTCCGATAAAGCCCCCAATAATTCGCTAAAAAATTAACATCAATTGTGTATTTTTGCAACATGATTACACAAAAACAAACCTACCCCCAAAATATTAGTCTACCCGTTTTTTTATTGTTGATAATGATGTACAGCATTTTTTTTACAAGCTGTAACAATACCTCAACGGATAAACAAACCGAAAAATCGACTGAAACAACGACCACAAATACCGCAGCAAACATTCCGCAATTAGCATCCTTTAATGAACGGATAAATCAAGACCCTGATAATGCAGAAATGTATTTTGCGAGGGCAAACCTGTATTTAAGCTACCAGTTAATTGACAGTGCCGCTGTAGACTTGTACCGTGCCATTGAACGAGACTCGACCAACAGCCTATATTATATGGCAGCGGCAGATATGTATTTTCAATTGCAAGATTTAAAAACTTCGGTGGGAATTTTAGAGCGAGCTAATAAATTAATTCCCGATAATGAAACAATAAAATTGGAATTAGGGAAATATTATTATTATGCACAAGCGTATAAAAAATCGGAGGAGTATTTAACGGAGGTAAAAAAGCTAGACCCCAAAAATGAAGAACCTTATTTTTGGCAAGGCATGGTATATAAAGATCAGGAACAAACGGATAGAGCCATTGCCCAATTAAAAAAAGCAGCAAGCATGGATAAGGATGCCTATAATCCGAATATGATACTAGGGCAAATTTTAAGTGCAAAAAAAAATAAGGAGGCGGTTAAATATTACGATCAAGCTATTAAAATAGATCCTACAAGTATGGAAGCGCATTATGGTAAAGCTGTTTTTCTACAAAATAATGGGCAAACAGCTGCCGCCTTAACGGAGTATTCAAACATCATTAAAAAAAATCCGCAGTACCACGATGCTCATTATAATACGGGTTATATTTACTACGAACAAAAAAAATACGAACAAGCCAGAAAAAGTTTCGACATAGCCATTAGAATGTCGCCAGCCCTAGCAAAAGCTTATTATATGCGTGGCAGATGCGCCGCCGCCTTAGGAAATAAGGTTGAAGCAAAAGCCGATTATAAAACAACCCTAACCATTGAACCAACCTTTAAATCAGCCTTAAAAGCATTGGGAGAATTAAATAAATAATGTTTGCTATTTCTGAATTTGGATGGGCTACCCTAGCAGAAATTTGTAAAAATAATATTACAATTTAGTTTGTAAAATGGGTTTCAACCCGTTGCAATTTTAGTGCGTATGTTAATTGAATGTAAGCAATTTAACAATTCTAACAGTCCTAGCAATTTAACAATCCTAATACCCGCCAATAAATTTACGAACAAACCACTCAATGGTTAAGAAGCCAAAAAACAGCCAAAACAGCCATTTGTAATTAATTAAATCTTTGGTTTGGTACGAGCTGTATTGTACAGATTTAATATTTTCTTTAGCTCCTAAAATGCGTTGTAAGCTGGCTATGCTATCAGGATAAACAACTTCGCCACCATAGCGATTGCTAAGGTTGTGTATTAATTGGTGATTGGCTGTTGTTACTAGGCTTTCTAACTTAATGGCTGCTACGCTAAAATTGCCTTTTGCGGTGTATTCTTTTCCGTTAAAAGCGGTTTTTGCTTTGTAGCTGTAATTGCCTGCGGGAAAAAATCCAGCATCTAAAAAGTAGCCGCTGCCTGTTTTGTTAAATACAAAAGGAAAGGCTTTTCCAGCATCGTCGTAAATGGTTAAATTGGCTTCTGAGTTATTAATCATTTCGTAGCTGTCGTTGTACAATTCGGCATCAAAGGTAATGCGTTCGCTTTCGTTAAACAGGTTTTTGGGCATGTTAACCCTAAATTTACGTTTGTCGTTTTTAACCGCTAGGTATTGCACGACTTTAGAAACCAACTCATTAACAATGGCGTGATTTTGATTGGTTTTGTAATCGTATAAACGCCAACGCCATAAGCCCTCTCCTGCTAATACCGCTACTTTGTATCCTGTTGCTTGTTCCATATTTAGCAATGGATATTTTGTAGAAACCGAACCAATCTTTTGTTTCAGTAAGGTTTGTGTTGTTGGTGCGGCGCTGTATTCTCCAAAAGGTACTTGCAAAGGTGGTAAACTAGGAAGTGCCAAGTTTAAAGCAGCATCAAAAGTAAAGAGGTTAAAATCGTTTTGTACCAATGCTTTCGCCTCGTTGGTACTGCTGCCACCGCCACCAGAAATTTGCATCACCTTTTGCGCTTGGTTAAATGCCGATACCGACGTTTGCGTACTCAAAATAAACCACATAGGAATGCGCTGTGTTTTAAGCTGATCGAGGATGGTAGAAATACCTTTACTTGCGGAGGGTAAACCGTGTAAAATGGCGAGGTTAAAATCTTTTACTGATTGGTTAAAACTACCTGCAAAAGCAATGGTTGTTTCGTAGTTTTTATTGTTTTCAATGCTTTGTTTTAAGGCAGTAATATCGGGATGTGGACTAGCCGCTAGGATCAGGATTTTTTGGCGGTTGTCTAGTATATCCACATAAATATCTTGTTGGTTATTTTGGGTACTTACTTCTCCCTTTAAGCCATTGGTTCTAATAGAGTATTGTTGAATCCCTGGCGAATCGGCATTCAAAATTACATCTTCACTAAAAATAAAATCGTTGGTTTTAATTCTAATGGTTTTGCTGTATACTTTGTTGCTGGTACCTTTTCCTTTATACACATTTAAAACCGTGGTTTCGCCAGCGCAGTTTTTAGCCGATATATCTACTCGAATGGTAAATTTATCGCCTAAGTAAGCAATTTTGTTATGTAGTACTTTCTCTACAATTAAGTCTCGTTGTGCGGTTGTATCGCCCATTGCAATGCCAAATAAAGGCACATCCAATTTGGTATTGGCGTACATTGGGTTGCTCCCCTGATTAAATACCCCATCCGTTGCTAGAATAATAGCTCCAACATTCTGGTTCTCGAAATTGCTGTATAATTCTTCTAAACTTTTAGAGAGGTTGGTTACCTTCTCATCGAAACTAAAGTTAAGCCCTTCTTCTAAATCCTCGCCAAAGTTATAGGTTTTAACATTGTATTTTTCGCCCAACTGATCGACTAATTGCTGTACCTGATTGGCATAGCTTGCCGTATCCGCTTCATTGGCAAATCCTCTTTTAATAGATTCGGAATTGTCTTGTGCGAAAATAACGAAGGGCTTTACAATATCTGTAAAGCGAGTTTTCATTAATGGAGAAAGTAAAAGGAAAGCGATGGTACTCACCACCAAAAAACGCAGTAACGATAGCGGAAATAACCACAATCGTTCTCGTTTGCTTGCTTCTTTAAAGGTGCTATCTTTAAAATAAAGAAATAGCGCGTACAACAGCCCTAATAACAAGCAAAATGCTATAAACCAATAGGGATATTGTTCTAATACTATGGTAGAATCCAAAGGAAATTAGTTTTTGTAAACAATTTGTTATCGGTACACAAACAATAAGGTACACAATATTAATGCCATGAAATACGACAATATTAAACAATTGGCAAATTTAAATAAAAAAAGGGGGATTTGGGTAATAATCCTTGAATTGTTAAAATCGTTTTATGTTAAATAATATTAAGGATAGACTAGCAGAAAGTATTTTTGTAGTAGTAAGAAAGTGTCTAAAAGCTTAGATTAAGTAATGGTAAAAACCTTTTCCTCCTCAAAAAAAAAGAAAGGCTTGCTTTTTCCCAAAGGAAAATAACAAGCCTAGTAGTTTTCTGGTTTAATATTTTAGTGAACTAACCTTACTATTCAGCATTCGCTAAATAGTAGTAGAGGGTAGAGCGTACGCTTCGCTTTTGGTAGAAAGACAGCTTCGATTTCGCTATTTACTCGGTAGTTTTTTAATTCATTGTTTGCAAAATGAGCGTAGTGAGTAGTCCTTCTACATTATACTAAGTGAATGAGAAAAAATAAACTCCACCACTTTGATTATTCTTTTCTTATTATTGATGCCCGCAAGCGGTTCATTCCGTTTAAATGCCTAAAAAGGCATTTATTTTACTGCGTAAAAATCACTCACTCATACAAATACTCGCAATAGCTCGCTATTGCTGCGTTTTGCGCCTTGCCTTGAAAAAAACAATCGCACACTTTGGTGGAGTTTATTTTTTTCATTTCACTAAAGTACTTTCTACTCCTTTAATTAATCGGCATCCCATTTTAAATCGTCGTCATCGTCATCATAAACAGGTGCTTTAAAATCGCTTTTCTCCTCTTTAGGAACTTCGTTATTACCACTATTTTGGTATCCGTTATTGTTGTTGTTGTTGTTGTTATTGTTTTCATAACCATAACGGTCGTCGTTGCGAGTAAACTCGTCAAAGTCGTATTCAGGAAGCAATTCCGTTTTTACGTGGTCGATGGTATCCTGAAGCGCATCAATAAACTTATTAAAATCTTCTTTGTACAAATGCAATTTATGGCGGTCGTAGCCATTGTCATCAAATCGCCTTTTACTTTCTGTAATTGTTAAGTAAAAATCATTGGCTCGTGTAGTTCTTACATCAAAGAAGTAAGTCCTTCTTCTGCCTGCACGTATTCTTTTAGAATAAACACCATTATCACGGTCTCTGTTTCTGTAATTATTATCGTACTCCACCTTTTGTAAAATTTTAATTGCCAGTTAAAGAATTAAATACCTCTGATAAGTAGTTGGACATAAATAATTGCCATTATTAGCCGAGCTATTTTTTTGTTAGACAAGGCACAAAGCACAGATATAGCAGCGCTACATCGAGCATTTGTAACGCAGTATAACGGAAAAAGAGCCGGCTAAGAATGTGTTGATTATTTTTGTCCGACTACTTATATCCACATTTTAACCAATATGCTAAAAATGCACACACAAAAATATGTTATTCTGGGTAAAAAAAAAACTACATGGCTGTTTTTTTCTCTTCTAACTGCTGTTTTTCGTATAAATCGTAATACATGCCTTTTTGTTTTAATAGCTCTTCATGTGTTCCTTCCTCTGCAAGGCGGCCTTCGTCTAGCACAATAATTTTATCAAAATTCATGAGTGAAAAAATACGGTGTGTAATAATGATGGCTGTTTTATCGGCTAAAATGGTATTGAGGTTGGTAATAATGGTTTCCTCTGTTTCGGCATCTACCGCCGAGAGGCAATCGTCGAAGAGAAGTATTTGTGGGTCTTTAATAATGGCTCGTGCTAAGGAGATGCGCTGCTTTTGTCCGCCAGATAAGGTTACGCCCCGTTCGCCTACAATGGTGTAAAACTGTTCGGGCAATTGCTCAATATCTTTTAAAACGGCTGCTTGTCTACTTGCATCCTTAATGCGTTCGTCGTTCGCATCCTCATTACCAAAAGCAATATTGTTTTTTACCGTTTCCGAAAACAAAAACACATCCTGCGGCACATAACCAATATCCGCCCTTACATCGTATAAATTTAGTTGTTCGATGTTTTGTTTATCTAGCAGAATTTGCCCCTTACTTACATCGTATTTTCTTACTAGCAAATCGGCAATCGTGCTTTTACCTGAACCTGTACGACCAATAATCGCCATTTTTTGTCCTGGCTGCAACTCAAAACTTACATCGTTTAAAGCTTTAATACCTGTATCGGGATAAACAAAACTTACTTTATTAAAAGTAATTTGCCCTGCCAATTGAGTTGGTTTATCTGTTGCAGAAACAATATCGGCTTCTTCTTGCAAAAACTCGTTGATGCGTTTTTGGGAAGCGGATGCCCGTTGTATAATTGCAGCCACCCATCCGATAGAGGTAACGGGCCAGGTAAGCATATTTACATACACCACAAATTCGGCAATATTACCAGCCGAAATTTCGCCGCTAATTACTTTCATGCCGCCGAGGTAAATGGTTAGAATAGTACTTGCACCAACCAATAACAACATCAAAGGAAAAAACAATGCTTGCACTTTTACTAAACCCATCGACTTCTCCTTATAATTTTCGCTTTCTTGCTCAAAAAACCGATTGGTGCTTGTTTCTTGTGTATAAGCTTTTAACACTCGAATTCCTGAAAACGACTCTTGGGCAATGCTGGTAATACTTGACAATTGCTCCTGAATGGCTTCGCTGCGTTTATGGATAATGCGGTTAACATAATAAATAGAAATGGCCAATAAAGGCAATGGAATGAGGACATAAAAGGTAAGTTCGGCATTTACCTGAATCATAGAACCAACCACAATTACAATAAGCGTTACCAAATTGATGCTGTACATAATGGCAGGTCCTAAGTACATCCGCACATGCCCTACATCAGCTGCAATTCTCGACATTAAATCGCCTGTACGATGCCGTTTGTAAAAGGCGGTGCTGAGTTTTTGGTAATGAGCATACATATCGTTCCGCAAATCAAACTCAATAAGGCGCGACATTACAATAAGCGTTTGCCGCATCATAAACATAAAGAGTCCTCGTATTAACGCAAGCCCTAGCATAGCTACCCCAAAGAAAATTAAGGTACTGCTAAAAACTTTGTATAAGGCTCCTTGAATTTCAAAATCTTTGTATAGGTGATAATAGGCAATATTCTCCTTTACCAAGTCAAACGCATAGCGAATAACCCTAGGCGGCAATACCCCAAAAATATTGGATAAAAGGACAAAGATGAGTCCTAGCGCAAAACGAAAACGGTATTTATAAAAGTATTTATTTAGATATGCAAGATGCTTCAAATCAATGATTTTGGTAATTACCTACAAATAACGTGCTTTTTAGGATAAAGTTGATGGAATGGGGGGATTTTTTAAAAATAACTTACCTTTTTACGACATGCTTACCTAAGCCCTAAAAGTAGTTTATACTAAAGCCCGTGTCGCTTGACATGCTAATTATAACACATTGATTACCCAATCTTAAAATCCTTAATTTTCCTTAAATCTTCCCAAGGATTTGAACGCTATTAATAACTTCTGTATTTTTAGCCAAATGAATCAACAAGCTGCCATACAAGTCCTAAAAAAAATACGTGGGAAATGGGTGAGCAAACAAGTGCTAAAGTACAGTATGTATGGACTAGCCCTAGGTTTGCTAACCGCTTCTTTGTTGCAATTGTTTAGCATTGGTTCAAGTGCTATAAATTTAAGTATTGGTTTAACAACAAGTATCTTATTTACTCTTTATCAGTTATTTGTAAATAAAACATTTCAAACACCTTTGAACAAAACAATTGCCCATTTAGATCAAGAGTTTCCTAATTTACAATCGAGTACTGGTTTGTTGTTGAAAGAAACCAAAGATTTAAACTTACTAGAACAACTACAAGTCAACCGACTGTTAAACACCTTTCCCAACATTGTATCCGATGCTGTTATTCCTGTTTCTTTTCGTAAAGCTTTGTTCTTGCTTTTATTTTGTGGAGTTGCCAGTTTATGCCTAGCACAAATTCAATTAGGACAACCAAATACCCTTGAGGAACCTACTTTTGAAGTACCTAAACTAACTATTTTAGACAGTACCGCTAACACTAACAAAATCAATAAGTTAAAACCGCTTGCTATTACCAAAGCTGCTCTACATATACAAGCACCTGCCTATACCCAAAAACCCGAACAACAACAAGCATTAGCCAATGTAAAGGTGATAGAAAATAGCAAGCTAAATTGGCAAATACAATTTAACCAACCTATAAAAAAAGCAACTTTATACTTAGGAGAAAAAGAAGCAATTCCGCTACAAAAACAAGCATCGGGCGTTTACAGTGCTAGTACAAATATTAGCAAACCAAGCTATTATCACCTTAAAGCCGTGCCTTTTGAACAAGCAGCTTTTACTAGCAACTACTTTAAAATTGATGTTATTCCTGACCAAAAACCGCTTGTACAAATAACTGAACCAGAAGGATATGTAGAGCTAGACTTAATGTTAAACTCAAAGATAGACCTTCAGACCAATGTGAGCGATGATTATGGTATTACCGATGCCTATATTATGGCAACAGTTAGCGCAGGCGAAGGAGAATCGGTGAAATTTAGGGAACAAAAAATACCTTTTGATAAGCGACAAAGCCAAGGTACACTGCTACAAAAATTGAGCAAACAAATAGATTTAAAAGCACTCGAAGTTGCTCCTGGTAATGAGGTCTATTTTTATGTAGCCGCCCTAGATAATAAAACACCACAAGCACAACTCGCAAAATCGGATATACTACTTGTTAGTATCGCAGATACGACCCAACAAGCCGAGTTGGAAAGCAGCGGAATGGCAATTAAGAGTATGTCTAGTGATATTCGTAGTCAACGCCAAATTATTAATGATACGGAACAACTGTTAAAGGATAAAAGTAAAATAAGTAGGCAGGAATTTATGGAACGAGCCAATGCATTAGGAACCGACCAGAAAATTTTGCGTTTGCGTTATGGTAAATTCCTAGGGGAAGAGTTTGAAAGCGATGCAGGGGGCGGACATCATGGACATGACGATCATCACGGTCACGACCACAGCAAATACCAAGAAAAAACAAAACCTCCTAAAGAAAACAAAACCAAACAGGCACTACCCACCCCTAGTAAAAAAGATAGCAATAAAGTAGCCTGCAATCATCCAGATCACAATCATGATCATGCACATAAGGACGAACACGACCATAAACATCATGAACATGACCATACAGCAGAACACAATCACAACCATACAGCAGAACACAATCACGACCATACAGCAGAACACAAGCACGACCATGCAGCAGAACACAAGCACGACCATACAGCAGAACACAAGCACGACCATACAGCAGAACACAAGCACGACCATACAGCAGA
>JAHDBT010000110.1:11134-16318 GCA_020630215.1 Bacteroidota bacterium | reverse complement strand
GGTTTTGAGTCACTAGTACCTAAAATGTGTTGTTTGTTGTTGAAAATAGTAGTACAGCTCATTTTGCATTCTAAAAGCTTGTTGCTCATTAGTTTGGCGAATATCAATGCCATCGGGGTGATTTAAGCACCGTGCTTTTACATTATCATTGAGCTGAAATTGGAGGAAGGTATCTAGTTCTTGCTGTAAACTTTTATCGTAAATGGGGCAAGCAATTTCAATGCGTCGGTGCAAGTTTCTTTCCATCCAATCGGCAGAGGCAATGTAGTAGCGTTTCTCTCCTCCATTTTCAAAAACATAAACTCGGGCATGTTCCAAATATTTATCAACAATACTAATGGCGGTAATATTTTCACTTAGTTCGGGTATACCAGGAATAAGGCTACAAATCCCTCTAACAATTAATTGTATTTTTACGCCTGCCTTCGATGCTTCATATAGTTTATTAATCATGCCTTCATCATTAAGGCTATTTAATTTTGCGATAATAGCAGCTGGTTTCCCTGCTTTAGCATGAGCAATTTCTATATCAATAAACTGGCAAAGCTGTTGGTACAAGTAATGTGGCGAAACCAATAGGTGATTATACTCGGGCGAATTTCCTCTTTTTTCAATGTGCGAAAATACTTTTTTTATGTCTTTTATAATTCCTTTATGGGAGGTAAATAAGGTAAAATCGCTATACACTTTTGCGGTATCTTCATTAAAATTACCTGTGCTAACAGCAGCATAGTTCACGGTCTTTAACTCCTCCTTTTCTTCCTTTTCGTGTTTAACAAGTACCGTTTCTTTTTTACTAATTAAACAAAGCTTTGCATGAATTTTCATATTCGCAGGGCCGTGCATTACTTTAATACCAGCATCTTGTAAAACCTTTGCCCATTCAATATTGGCTTCTTCATCAAAACGAGCTTGCAGTTCAACCACCGCCACTACTTTTTTGCCATTTTTACAAGCATTAATCAAGGCATTAATAATGTTCGATTGTTTAGCCACCCTATACAAGGATATTTTTATAGAAACAACGGCTGGATCAATGGCCGCTTCCCGTAAAAAATCAATCATAGGATGGTAGGATTGATACGGAACATGCAGCATAATATCTTTTTGCTTAATTAACTGAATAATACTTTTAGTAGGGTCAATAAGCGGATGGGGTAGGGGAAGCAATTTTTTGCTACTTAACTGTGGAGGCCCAACAGTTGGAAAAACCATAAAATCCTTAAAATTATGGTAGCGGCCACCAGGAATAATATTGTCTTCGTCTGTAATTTTTAACTTTTCAATTAAAAAATCTCGTAGTTCTGGAATCATTTCTTCATCATGAATAAAACGTACGTGCTGCCCATATTTACGTTTGTTGATGCTAATTTTAATCAATTCCAAAAAACTTTTCGATACATCGTTGTCTAAATCTGTTTCTGCATCTTTGGTAATTTTTATGGTAAAGGCACAACAAGCATCGTAGCCAAAAATGGCAAAAATATCATCCAAGCAATAGCGCACTACATCATCAAGTAGCATAATAAACGTTTTTCCATTGCTTTTATCTAACACCAAAAACCTCGAAATCTTATCGGTAGGCATTTCAATTAATGCATATTGAGGAGGTGCTTCGCTATCAACCTTATCCAAATAAACTGCTAAGTAAATGGAGCCATCCATTAAAGACGGAAACTTGTTAATATTACTCAACATTAAAGGTACTAGCAACGGACGCACTTTATCATGAAAATAGTTTTTTACCAGTTTACCTCGTTCGGGCGTTAAGTTTTTTTCGTTAATGAGGTAAATATGGTACTGCGAAAGTCCCTTTTGTATATCTGCAAAAATTTTTTCAAACCGCTTTTGTTGTTTAACAACCTTTTTATGTATTTGTTTTAATATTTTTTTAGGACTAAAGCCTAAAGTATTTTTCACTTGCTTGTTAACATTAGTTGCCCGCTTTAAAACAGCTACCCGAACCCTAAAGAATTCATCTAAATTACTAGAAAAAATTCCTAAAAACTTCATGCGTATTAGTAACGGAACACTAGGATCGGCAGCTTCTTGCAACACTCGTTCATTAAAACGCAACCAACTAATTTCTCGGTTAACATACTGGGCTTTATCCAAACTTGTTGGAATGTTTTTAAGTTCTTCTTCCATAGATAATTTACAGATAAAAAGTAAAGAAATAAACTGTCATGTTTATGTCAATACAAGATGCAAAAATTAAGCCTATTCTGCAAACTTTGTACTAAATAAATTCAAATGTTCACCGTGGAGAACACCTCCGAATAATCAAGCTAATAGGTGCAAATAAAAAAAAGCTACTTATGGTGGCCCTAAAATTAAGAAGAAATAAGCAACTTTTCTATTTTTTGATAGGCAAGCTAGTAGTTAATCGTAACTTTTTTTATGTAACATATAGGTACTTTTTTGTAATGGTAATCTATTGTTATATAGAAACTTGTACTTGAATGATTAAATATAAATATTTGCACTATTTTATATTGTTTTTAAAAAATGACTAAGTTTTGGTATTTTTTTTTCCTATCAATCTCCTAGAGTTTTTTTTTCCAATTATTATCATTATTAGGAGCCTGTGTTAGTTATTTGTTTGTACTAATGGCATAATTTATGTGAGTAATTCAATCTATTTTGTTCCTACTTTTTACAACTCCCCCTAGCACATCTTTACTTGGCTTACTATTCAAGCCTTATCATGGTTTATTTGTTAGTACCTAAGTTAACCATCCTAATTACTACACTTCCCCAAAACTAATTTATTTAAATAAACTCAAACTATTTTAAACACTTTTCCTATTAACCTGATTGACGGTGGATAAGGTGTTTGAGATCTTATTGTGATTTAAACAAATTAACGGTCCTAAAATCCCAAATCAATCAAGCTATGATGAAAAAGTATTTTATTCCCTTTATGAAGGTCATGCTATGTGTATGCCTATCTATTTGTGTCTACTCCTTACAAGCACAAGATTGCGATTTTGAAATAAGTATTGGTACAACTAACGCTCCTTGCTACGATGCACAGGGGCAAGTTTGTTTTACCATAACTGGAGGTGTAGCTCCTTATACGGCATCTTATAGTAATTTTAGCCCACCAACTATAATACCAGATGTAACAGAAAATACGGAAATTTGTTTTGATGCAGATGCCGCTTATCCAGAATTTGGAGGTGGCATTGGATTTTCTGTTTTCTTAGAAGTTACAGATGCTACTGCTTGTACCCAATCTACTCCTATTGGAATAGCTGCGGCTAATACCTATATTGATATTGTTAGTTCGCAAGACCCTACCTGTAACCAAAACGATGGTGAAATTTGTATTATCATACAAAGCGACCTCGCAGATGCTACTTACGAGTTGACGGATAATGATGGAACATCGTATGGCATTTATGAAGTAGGTGTAGAACAGTGCTTGACTGGTTTAGCAGCTGGACAATATAACTTTAATGCAACAGATACCCAAGCTCCTGAATGCAGTTTTTATAATGCCATTGTTTTATACAATAACAGCGATGATATTAATGTAGCCGTAGCTACACAACCTACCTTATTTTGTAATTACTTAGTTGCCAATGGCGAAGCTTGCTTTACCATTTCTGGCGGCACTCCTCCGTATCAAATTGTTAGAAGCGTAAATGATGTTTATGGACCTTATGAGGAAAATGAAACTGCCTGCTTTAATGATTTAATCGCTAATTTTTTGCGTTTTATTATTGTAGATGCCAATGGCTGCCAAAGTGTGCAGGATGTAGAAGTTGGAAGCTCGGCTGATGAGATTGAAGCGACACTAAGTAATATAACGGCACCAGCTTGTGGTGATGAAAATGGCAGCGTTTGCCTAACAATTACAGGCGGCACACAAGAAGAGTATCAAGTATATCGCTCTTATTTTATTGATGATATGGGCTTTATAGTTGATTATGGAATGTATACACCTGGAGAGGAAGGATGTACCATTGACGACCTAGAAGCAGGCACGTATTATATCAGTATTCAAAGCGATTATGGTTGTCCTGCTGGTATAGAGGTCGTTATTCCAGAACCCGATTGTAGCTTTGGAATTTGTGGTTATGCAGACCCCATTAACGAACTCCCATGGCTAGTAGAATATATGAACAATTATGGAGCTAATGTTTCGAGCGTTAGCGTTTATGAATACAATGGCGAACTTGTTATAGCTATAGGACCTTTCTTAAATTGTGTTAATTGTAGTACTCGAATATATAGTTGCGATGGTTCTTATTTATGTTATAATGGCGAGAACGGCAGCACCATGCCTGTTAATTGTCCTGATTGGGCAGATGCTACCTTTGTAGAAACTATATGGGAAAATTGCATTTGTCCTACCGATGCTTTCCCCGTATGTGGTAGCGATGGCAACACGTATACCAATGCTTGCCAAGCCGAATGTGCTGGCATTACCGAATATACAAACGGCACTTGCGAAGAACCCAACCCATTAATTTGTGGCGTAGAAGACCCTTTAACAGAATTGCCGTGGTTAGCTGCTATCGTTGCATCTTCCGAAGACCTTTCTAGCATCACCGTTTTACCTAATAACGATCCTGTTTTAATAATAGTAGAATCTTCTCTTTTTATTGCCGATATACCTGCTTCTGCCTATGATTGCGAAGGTAATTTTGTTTGTTCATTAGGTGGCGAACTCGACCCTGATAATCCACCAGCTAATTTATGTGAAGGCTTAAACTACGACGACCCTATTGTTTTATGGGAATGTTTTTGTGGGTTTGAGATTGCACCCGTTTGTGCGGCTGATGGAGAAACTTACAGCAATGCTTGTTACGCCGAATGTGCAGGTAATACCGAATGGACGGAGGGAGAATGCGAAGAACCGAACCCAATAATTTGTGGCGTAGATGATCCGCTAACAGAATTACCGTGGTTAGCCGAATTAGTAAAATCACCCGATGGTATTTCTTCCATCACCGTTTACCCTAATAACAACCCCGTTTTAATAATGGTACAACCTTCTGCCTTTATCGCAGATGCACCTTCTACGGTGTATGATTGTGAAGGCAACTTTGTTTGTACCACAGGCGGTTTTTTCGATCCTGCTAATCCGCCAGCTAATTTATGCGAAGGTTTAAACTACGACGACCCTATTGTTTTATGGGAATGTTTTTGTGGTTTAGAATTTGCTCCTGTTTG
>JAHDBT010000110.1:0-11034 GCA_020630215.1 Bacteroidota bacterium | reverse complement strand
GTAAACCTAGAATGGCTCTACGATATTACACAAGAACCATTTTCTTATTCAAGCATTACCGCTTACACCAACGATGGCATTACTTATATCCTAGTTGCACCTAGCAACTTTATTGCCGATGCCCCATCAATGGTTTATGATTGTGAGGGTAATTTTGTATGTAGCATAGGAGGCTTTTTCGACCCTGCATTTCCGCCAGAAAATCTTTGTGAAAATTTTAATTACAACAATCCAGAAGTACTATGGGAATGCGATTGTCCATTAGATTTTGAACCTGTTTGTGGCGCAAATGGCGTACAATACGATAGTGCCTGTTTTGCCGAATGTGCAGGAGTAGCTTACACTCTAGGGGAGTGTACAATTGATTGTCCAGAGTTAATGAGCTTAATGTCGATGGAAATGCGCTGTGCAGGAGACATAATTGATTTAACACAATACAGCGCCGCCAATTGGATAAATGCCGATACTGGTGAAGCAATTGATGAGCCTACTATGGTACTCCTAGAAAATAACGAATGCGAAACAGTAGATATTAGCTTCCTAGCAATTGAAGTAGATGCCAATGGTTGCGAATACGATGTGCTAGTAGATATAATGATTTACCCTACTATTACTGCCGAGATAGCTTTTAATGCTTGTGCGCTAGAAGTTATCAACTACTGTGATAACTTAATGATAGAATGGGAAGACGACCAAGGAAACCTTGGCCAAGGTCCTATCTACACAGGCGACCCTATTCAAACAAATGCAACCGTAGTATTCAATATCTTTGATCCCGAGGACAACTTATCTCCTTGCGAAAATGGACTTCTTTTAGAAGAAACATTACTTTGTATTACCGAATGCGATTGCCCCGTAGGAGGCGAACCCGTTTGTGGCGAGGATGGATTTGTATACGATAATGCTTGTCATGCCGAATGTTTAGGCCTAGCATATACCGAAGGCCCTTGCGAGATAATTTGCCCAGATATAGAAAGCGCAGAGTTTTTTGAAGATATATGCGAAGGTAATATTTTTGACTTAACACCATTTAATAGCACGAACGAAGATTGGGTGAATGTACATACAGGCGAAGCCATTGCCGACCCTACCAATGTACTATTAGATGGAGATGGTTGTGAAATAGCTACTTACGAATTCACTTCTGTTGAAGCGAGTACCCCTAATTGTTCGTATGATGTAATTGTTTCTGTAACTGTTCATCCTTCCATAACTGCTGGAGTAGTCGCAGGTGCTTGTGTTTTAGAAGTAACCAACTACTGCGAAAATCTTTATATGGTAGAATGGGAAGACGAAACGGGTGCTGTTGGTACTGGAAACATCTACACCAACGACCCATCACAATCAGGCATTAACGTAACCTTCACCATCTACGATCCAACCGATGATATTAATCCTTGTGAAGAAATAATAACCTTAGAAGCAACTTTAGCTTGCCCTAGCGATTGTGATTGTTCAGGAGAACAAGGAGATGCAGTTTGTGGAGATAACGGATTAGTATATGACAATGCTTGCGAAGCCGAATGTGCTGGCGTAGGCTATACCGAAGGTCCTTGTGAAGTGCAGCCTTTAATTTGTGGCGTACTAAATCCGATAGAAGATTTACCTTGGTTGCAAACCATCATCCAATCTCCCGAAAACATTTCAAGCATCACCGTTTATCCAGATAATGTATCTACTTACATCGTAGTATATCCTATCAATTTTGCTGCGGATGCTCCTGCTTTAGTGTACGATTGCGAAGGAAACTATCTTTGTGTTATTGGCGGTTTTTTCGACCCAGCCAATCCACCTGCTAGTTTATGTGTAGATTTTAATTACGACAACCCAATCGTTTTATGGGAATGTAATTGTGATTTAGACCTTGCCCCAGTTTGTGGCGATAACGGACAATCTTACACCAATGCCTGTTTTGCCGAATGTGCAGGCGTAAGTTGGACAGAAGGAGAATGCGAAGGCAACTGTGTTTGCCCAGATGTATATTTACCTGTTTGTGGTAGCGATGGTATCACTTATGGCAACGAATGTGAAGCAGCATGTGCAGGGGTGTTTGCTACCCCAGGCGAATGTAATCAAGGCGAATGCGATTTAAGCGATCCAATTAACTTACCGTGGATTCAAGAAATAATAGCGGCACAAGAATGCTGCTATACCAACGAAATAATTTTATACCAAGATGGAGCAGGAGAGGTGTACTTCCTCGTTACACCAGGTTTCTCTGATGGCTTCATTTGTCCAATAGATTTAGAAGATGCCCTTTACGATTGTAATGGCAACTGGGTTTGTTCGGGCAGCGGTGGCGAGTTAATAACTAACTGTGCTGTAGAGTATAGTTTAGGTTCAATGGAATCAACACTTATATGGACTTGCGAACCAGACCCAGAACCATGCGATTGCCCAGATGTATACGAACCTGTTTGTGCCGATGGTATTACCTATGGCAATGCTTGTGAAGCCGAATGTGCAGGCGTTGATTTTACCAATGGCGAATGTCAACCTACAGGCAATTGCGAAAACGCAGTAGCTGGTCAAGTAGTAAGCATCGACTTAATTATGTGTGGCTTACTCATCGAATTAGAAGATGGCACACTACTAGAAATTGCTAGTATCAACGACGAAGTAGAATTAATAGCAGGGCAACAAGTATTAATCACTTATACCGAAATGACGGATGTAGCAAGCATCTGCCAAGTAGGTCCAATTGTAGCCATTGATTGTATCGAAATTATACCTTGTATATGCGAGGATATTTACGCACCTGTTTGTGCCGATGGCATCACTTTCGAGAACTCCTGTCAAGCAGCATGTGCAGGTTATCCCGAATTTACACCAGGCGAATGTGAACCTATAGAACCCATTTGCGGAGTAGAAAATCCCGCAACAGACTTACCGTGGTTAGCCGCAATTATTGCCAATTACGAAGAAAATAATTTTGAATGCTACCAAGCCATTTACCAATACGAGTACAATGGCGAAACTGTATTCTATCTACCAAATGTTGGCTGCTTAGATGTACCAAGCGTAGTCTACAACTGTCAGGGTTCCATCATTTGTTCTATTGGTGGTTTATTATTCGACCCAACTTTAGAATGTGACGATTTCAGCGATGCTATCTCTCAAGGAATCATCTGGGAAAATCCAAATTGTTTCTGTCCTGGTCCTGCTATTTTCGATCCCGTTTGTGGCGAAGATGGAATTACTTACAACAATATTTGTGAAGCCGAATGTGCAGGCGTAACATGGACGCAAGGTGCTTGTGATACCGAAACTTGTGCGGCAGATGGCGGTATGGTAATACTTAATAATGAAGTATTATGCTCGTTTGGAATTATTGATTTCCAACACGAAACCAATGCACCTGCTAATTACGATTATGTATACATCATCAGCAACACAACAACAACAACCGAATATTTTGAAATATTAACCGAACCATTTGCATTCTATATGCCACAAGGCGAAAATTGCATTTATGGTTTATCTTATAACCCTGCCGACCCACCTAACTTAGCAGCAACAAGCCTAGAAGAATTAAACAATGGCGAAGGCTGTTTCGCATTAAGCGATTGTGCGTCAGCATTTATGTATTTCTCTCCTGAGTTTAGTGTTACTACCGAAGCATTTTGTACCGAAGGTGGTTTATTCCAAGTAGGCGTAACCGTTTATGGCGGTAGCGGCGAGTACATCATTGGTACTAATTATGATGGTACACAAGTACTAGGCGTAGAAGGCGAAGAAGCATTTTTAACTTACCAATCAGGACAAGGTTTCTACGATGTATATCCTTACGATGCCATAACAGGTTGTAGCAACGACTACATCATTCCTGTAGATGACCCTGCTTGTGGCGAAACTTGTATATGTCCATTAGTTTTCCTTCCTGTATGTGGTAGCGATGGCATCACTTACGACAATGAATGCTTCGCTCAATGTGCAGGCATTACCGAATTTACAGAGGGTACCTGCGAACCAACAACCGAATGTGGTTTAATAGATAATCCTTTCGAGTTCGATTGGATCCTTGATTTACAAGAAGACTATAACACGGGAGAATTATCGTGCTTATGCCAAGACGAAATTACTGCTTATTGTAGGAATGGCGAACTTATTTACAAAGTAGGCCCATCACCATTTTCTAACTGTGCCGATTTTATTTCTATTGTATACAATGTTGCTGGAGAACCGTTATGTACAGATGGCGGATTAACAGGTGGCGATTGTTTTGATATTTTAGCAGACGTAGCAGTAATTGCCGTAATGCCATTATGTGACGAAGGCTGTATTTGCCCCGAAATCTATGCTCCTGTATGTGGTTCGGATGGTGTAACTTACGACAATGAATGCTTTGCACAATGTGCAGGCATTAACGAATTTACGGAAGGTGCTTGTGATACGAACCCTAATGAGTGCGGTACAGTCGATAATCCATTTGGCTTTACTTGGGTAGCAGAAATTCAAACAGCCTATAATGATAATCCTTCAAGCTGTATATGCAACGATGTATTAAACTTGTACTGTATGGATGGACAACTCATATACATCCTAGGTCCCGATCCTGCTGCTGGCTGTGCCGATTATCCATCTAATGTATACGATATGGAGGGTAATTATTTATGTACAGACGGCGGTTTTTCTGGCGGCGATTGCATGGACATCTTAACAGGTGAATTAACCTTAATTGCTTCTTTACCATTATGTGTAATAGAAGAAAATTGCTTATGTCCAGTAATTTATGCTCCTGTATGTGGTAGCGACGGCATTACTTACGACAACGAATGTTTCGCTCAATGTGCAGGTATTACCGAATTTACAGAGGGTACTTGTGAGGACGAACCTATTTGTGCTACAGTCGATAATCCATTTGGTTTTGCTTGGATAGTAGAAATTCAAGAAGCATACACGCCGCCTGCAGATGGTCTAGGATGTTTATGTGCCGATGAAGTAAATCTATATTGTATGGATGGACAATTTATCTATATCGTAGGACCAACTAGTGGTGCTTGTTCGGATTATACTTCTGATGTATACGATATGGATGGCAACTACTTATGTACAGATGGTGGTATAACGGGTGGCGATTGTATAGACATCCTAACAGGCGAATTAACACTAGTAGCTTCTTTACCATTATGTGTAGGCGAGGAATGTGTTTGTTCTACACTTATTGAACCTGTATGTGGTTCAAATGGCATCACTTATCAAAACAGTTGTTTAGCTGAGTGCGATGGCATTACCGAATTTACACCAGGAGCTTGCGACGTGCCAGAACCTGCCGAATGTGATTGTCCTACTACCATTGAGCCAGTATGTGGCGTAGATGGTATTACTTATCAAAACAGTTGTTTAGCCGAATGCGAAGGCATTACTTATTTCGATGGTACTTGTGAGACAATATTTGGAGCTTGTGATTGCCCAGAAGATGTAGACCCTGTTTGTGTAAATGGCTACACCTTCGATAATGCTTGTTTA
The DNA here is from genome assembly GCA_020630215.1 of Bacteroidota bacterium. Lineage (GTDB taxonomy): Bacteria > Bacteroidota > Bacteroidia > Chitinophagales > UBA2359 > JAHDBT01. Next base: position 5,565 of record JAHDBT010000110.1, on the reverse strand, counting down.
GCACAATGCTTAGGTTTAACCGATTGGACGCTAGGAGGATGTGAGGTGGATAATGAAGGAGCGAATGGTCCTTGTGAGGGGGCAGTTTTTGCACAAGTAATAGACTATAATGATGTGGTATCGGATTGTAATATGTTGTTGGAATTAGTGGATGGAACGATGCTCTTACCGCTAGATGTGCCAAGTGACTTTACATTTGTAGATAGTACTTATGTTTGGGTAACGTATGAGGTGTTATTGGACGTAGATAATGTATGTATGGCAGCAATACCTGCCGATATTCTATGTATCGAATCTAACAATTGCGATTGTTCAACAGATTACGTCCCTGTATGTGGCGAGAATTATCTTACTTACCCAAATGCTTGTATTGCAGAATGTGGAGGCATTACAACTTATACCGAAGGTACATGTAATTGTGAGGTGCATCCTGTAGAAACTATTTTAGAAATTTGTGCAGGGGATGTAGTGAGCCTAGAAGACTATGGTGGTAATTGGATAGATGATGCAACGGGAGAAATAGTGCCTAATATAGCCGAACTTACATTAACAACCAATGGTTGTACCTCTACAGCTTACACTTTTTATTCAGAAGAACAATCAATGGTATGTGGAGAAATGCTTAGTACCTATAAAACAGAAATTATAGTTTACCCAGTTCCCGTTGGTGAAATAGTCGAAATTATTGATGAATGTACCTTAAGTTTAAATATAGAATGCGAGGATTATTATGAAGTTAATTGGGTAAGTTCGTATGGAGAAGAAGGTACGGGAAGTATGTATACGGCAATAGCAATAAATAATGCTGATTTGATAATTACATTTAACGTACAATCGGTATTTAGTGATACGTCTTGCCAAACAACTCAATTTGTATCTGAGCCAATTGATTGTGATATTGTTATATGTGATCCTGTCCTTACTCAATTCTATGATTTGGAGGTTTGTGCAGGCGAGTCTTTTGCATTAGATAATTTAGGACTAGAAAATCCTGTTTGGTTAGATGGATTTACTGGGGAAGAAGTAAGCGATTATACGAATCTATCATTTGAAGTAGCAACTTGTAATCCTGCTACCTACCAATTTATTTCCCCTTATGATAATTTTTGCGAAGAAACATGGTATCATGTTACCAATGTAACCATCTATCCAACTATCGAAGCAACCATAACAGGTGAAGGTACGTGCAATATGGCAATAAGCACCTGCGACGACTACACCATTACTTGGGAAGATGTAGATGGAAATACGGGTACAGGAAACAACTACAATGCAGTAAATAATACCAACGGTGAAGTACAATTTACGGTAACTAATCCTAACCATAGTTTAGCCTGCAACACCGCACAATTTACCGCAAACTTCGATTGTTCAGAAGTAGAAATCTGCCAAATTCCTAACATGAATATTTGTGCAGAACCAATTACTCCTGTAGATATTTGTTTATTCTGCGATAGCGACGAGGAATTATTTATTGCTAATACAGCCAATCTATTTAATGGCTGCACAACTGTAGAAACACAACACTGCTTAACCTACACCGCATTACCACTATTAGAATTAGCCGAAAGCGATTCTATTGTAGTAACTTATTGTGCCGTTGCCGATTCTAGCATCTGTGCCGAAACCGTTATTTATGTAGCGCTAGGAGGTTGTACCCCTAATAACGCACCAATTGCCAATGATGACACCTACGATTCGGATGGCAGTATGATACCCGTAGATGTAATGGGTAACGATGGCGATATAGACGGGGAAGCAATTACCTTAAACAGTTTTGGACAACCAGCAAATGGTACCGTAGTACTAGTAGATGGTGTTTTACAATACACGCCTAACCCTGATTTTGAAGGCGAAGACAGTTTCATTTATCAAATTTGTGATGAAAGTGGAGCTTGTGATATTGCAGTAGTAACTATTACGGTAGTACCAATTTGTGTTTCTTACACCTACTTATGTACCGAACAATTAGTACCTAATGTTTTATGCCCAGATTTCTGTGATCTTAATTCAACCGATGGATTAACCATTACCGAAGTTAATTCAATATACAGTTGTAGCATTAAATTTTTAGAAGAAACACCTGCTTGTTTCAGCTACACCGCATTGCCTTTATTTGTAGGAGAAGATTTAGTAGAAGTAATTGCATGTAACAGCTTTGGGCAATGCGATACTGCCTATGTAAATATTCAAGTTACTGGTTGCGATAGCAGCGTAGAGGAAGAACCAGTACCTATGATACCAGCCAATTTTGAAGCCAACAAAATTAAACACTCACCTCAAATTAGTAACAACCTAAACACTCACCTTGAAGTCCTAAATTTACAGCCAGTACCAGTAAAAAACCAGCTTACGCTTAACTTTGGTACTAATGCTGCTACCCAAGCAGCCATTGAAATTTACAGTATTACAGGACAATTAGTACACCAACGTCAATTATCAACTATTAAGGGGACTAATCAATTAACCATTGATATGGGTCATCATGCTAATGGGATGTATTTACTAAAAATAACTAGTAACAATACCACCGTTAGTCAAAAATTTGTGAAACAATAAATAGGATTTTATTACTCCCATAATTTGACGAATAAATCATTGTAAATAGACCATTGCTTAGTAAATAAGCGATGGTTTATTTACAATTTATTGTTTATAAGCATAGTTGTATTTGTTAATTGAATCCAAGATGCAATAAGTATGGACAAAAAAAGAGGCCTGTTTTTGCAAAAACAAATGTCATTTTTTAGTATTTATTAAATGTTTTTGTAAGATGGGGCGCACGCTTCGCCTTTAGTAGAAAGACGGCTTCGGTTTCGCTATTTGCTCGATAGCTTTTTAGTGTTTGTTAGTCCATTGCTTACAAAAATGAGTGTAGCGACTAGTCTTTCTACATTATACGAAAGTACTTTCTGCTCGTTGCTGAATAGGAAATTAAGAACCAATAATTTGGAACTTTAAAAGCCCAGAAAGGGGGAAATTAATTGCTTAAATTTTCAGGTAAATGTAAATGATATTTTTGTTTACTATATGTGTTTAACATTAACTACTAGCAAACTGTTGAGCTATTTGTTATCTTAAAAAACTTCACAAATCCTCTTTTTTAATAATTTACATGGAACAAAAATAAAACTGTTTTTTTTGTATTTGAATAGCTATGCCCATTAATGAAATATTTCTTATTGTAGAAATGATATTTTCAAGTAGCTGATAATCAATGGGTTATGGTTGTGTGTGGACATTCGCTAAACAAAGGATTTGCAGTTTTAATAAAATTAGCATGGTTTTTGGAAATTATAGTATGATCTATGTGAGGCTAAATGAAGGAATAATTGTTAATTGTATAAAATGAATTGTAAGGATTAACAGCATACTTTTAATTAGACAGTAATAACTGTAAAAAATATTTGGGCTTACTTGAACTTCACATTACAGCTCTCAAACTAATAGCAAACGTACCATTTTAATTTATCCAACAAACTTAGAATTTTTAAGTTCGTAGAACTTAGTCATATAAAAAACACTACAGTAATAATAAGATGTTACTTGGCTTAGTAACATTTATTGCTGTTGAAATACATATATTTATTAATATTTAAGTAGTAATCTGTTTTACTCCAAGCTCTTAGAGCTGTTTGCAAATAATTTTGTTACTATGCTGAAAAAAATACTTAATTCGATTCAGGTTTCGAGTTTACTTGAAAAAAGTACAACTCTGGAGGCCTGCAACTATTTCGCAAGGGGACGGCTAATGAAAGCCCTGCTCCTTAGCGTAATGTTAAGCTGCGTTGGAATGAGCAGCTTGTATGCACAATGTCCCAATTTTGGTAATGCAATGCCTACTATAATGGGGACCTCTTTTTGTGCAGGAGAAGAGATAACCGTAGAATTTGAAATAAACCTTTCGGGTCCACCTGCATCAGAAGAGTTTTATCAAATTCGAGTATTAGGAGATGATGGGTCTATAGGTGAGAGGTTAGTAGGTGATACAGACAATCCCGCCATTGCTATTGTGCAAGTCACTCCCGAACCAGTTACTGGTTGTGACCCCGTACAAGTAGTTTACTTTTATGAGATAACTTGTTTCTTTGGTGGTGGTGATTTACAGTCTGACGGATTAGGTATTGTTACCGTTTATCCAGACGTTGCCAAATACGCATTGGATGTTACGCCAAGTACAGGATGTGCACAAGCACCAATTGTTGCTACTGGCGAGTGTCCTCCTTTTGACTTAATACAAGAATGGACAACACTACCCGTAGACGGATGCCCCCCACAGGATGGTATTTACGAATGGACGGCTATTTTACCAGACTGGCCAGATTGCCCTATCCCAGCAGAAATGGGTAGCGAAACGGTACCAGGTTGTGAAGTGCCAAATTACGATACTTCAGCAGGGACGATTATAGATCCTGCTAGTATGATGGTTTGTCCTGGTGGTTCTGTAGCTTTAGAAATACTAATTACACCAACAGGCCCAGCTATCGGCGATATGTTCAATATTACTGTTACTGGCACAGATGGTTCTACAGTTTCAACAACTGGAGATGATTCTGGAGCACCTGTAATAACAGGAGTTACTCCAAATCTAGTCGAAGGTTGTGATCCTGTAGTGGTAGATTATGAATATGAAATCTCTTGCGCTTCTAGCGGAGAGGTTTTAGATGTTATTGCAATTGGCGCAGTAACGGTTTATCCTGATCCTACTTTATTTGCAATAGAAATTACACCTAGTGCAGGTTGTGGAGAAGCTCCAATTATTGTGGATGGTACTTGTCCTACGTTGGCCGTAAATGATTGGGCGCAAGAACCAGTTGCAGGATGTCCGCCAACAGACGGATTCTATGAGTGGACACAAGTCTTGCCTGATTGGGCAGCAGATGCCGCCGCCGCAGGATGCCCATTAGAGGATATGAGTGGAAGCGAAGTCGTTCCTGGTTGCGAAAACTGTACTCCGTGTAGTAATTATGCAAGTTCAACGGGTACAATCTTAACAACACATGTTTGTACAGGAGGAATCGTTACCGCTGAAATCGTAATTGAACGAATTGGTGGAGGACCTTCGGCAGACTATGAAGTTATTGTAAATGGAACCGATGGCTCTACTGCTAGCATAATAGCAGATGACTCTGGTTCTGCTATACCAATAGATGTAATTCCAAGTCCAGTTGTAGGTTGCGATCCTGTAGATGTAACTTACTCATATGACGTAATATGCAATATTAGTGGAGAGCTAATACAAACTATAGACCTTGGTATGGTTACTGTTTATCCAGACCCCGTTTTGTTTGAGTTGAGTATAACTCCAAGTGCAGGTTGCGGAGAAGCTCCTGTTATTGTAGAAGGTGATTGTCCAATCGGCTTACTGATGGATTGGGATACAGAACCTATTGAAGGGTGCCCTCCAACAGAAGGCACTTTTGTATGGGTTACAACAGTACCAGCGTGGGCAGGTGCGGCCGCAGATGCAGGTTGCCCTTTACCGGATCAAAGTGGTAGCGAAATAGTATCAGGTTGTGAGGTATGTCCTACAAGTACTACAGGTTCTTCAACAGGAACATCAAC
>JAHDBT010000109.1 GCA_020630215.1 Bacteroidota bacterium | reverse complement strand
ACTAAGATCTTAATTTTTCTTATTTTTTCGAAGAGCAAGGATTAAATCTACCAAAAACCTACATACTACCTCATACAAAAGTGTAGCATAGCGAAACCGTCTAAATACTAAATACCAACTACCCTCTACCAACTCACTGCAAAATATCCAAAATCCTCGTCAATTCATCATCGGAGGCAAAGGCAATAACCAATTGTCCTTTTCCTTGTGTATTGCGTTTTAGGTTTACTTTTGCGCCAAACAAGGATTCTAATTCTTCTTGCATTTTTTGCAGATGTGCGGGCAATTTATTAGTAGAACTGCTGCTGCTTTTCTTTCTGCCTTTGTTTAAATCTCGCACAATAGCTTCTACTTGCCTAACCGATAAACCTTGGTGTAAAATATCGTGGTAAACAGAGAGTTGAATATCTACTTCTTTTACGGCTACTAAAGCACGGGCATGGCCCATCGAAATGCGTTTTTCTTTTAAGCCTTTTTGTATTTCGGGAGGCAGTTTAAGGAGTTGCAGGTAATTGGTAATTGTAGAGCGTCCTTTGCCTAAACGAGTACCTAGTTCGTCGTGTTTTAGGGCGCATTCTTCTAGTAGGCGGTAGTAATTTTGGGCTACTTCCATGGGGTTTAAATCTTCTCGTTGTATGTTTTCGATGAGGGCAATTTCTAGCATTGCTTGGTCATCGGCGGTACGAATATAGGCAGGTATTTTTTTGAGTCCTGCTAATTTAGAAGCCCGTAAACGGCGTTCGCCTGCTATTAACTGATACGCATCTTTACCCATTGCCCGCACCGTTATAGGCTGCACAACGCCATGTATTTTTATGGATTGCGACAGTTCTTTTAAACGGTCTTCGTCAAAATCAACACGAGGTTGAAAAGGGTTAACTTCGATGTGTTTAATAGCAATTTCGGCGGTGGAACTTAGTGATTTCTCGTCCGTTTTTTCTATTGCATCGGTGTTTATTCCTTCCAATAAGGCACGTATGCCCATTCCTAAATCGTTTTTTTTCTTTTTTGCCATTTACTTGTTTCTAATAATAATTTTGGTGGGATTAAGTATGGTTTAAGGTTTCCTACTAACGATGTTACGCAAAAACGAAGTAGTACTTTTAACTCAAAACGTTTAACCTTCAACTAAAAAAGCGAACCTATAACACTACAGCAAACACTTTAAACTTAGCGAATAACACTTACTTTTTCGCTTTTGCTTTTTTATCTCCCTTCTTAGCTTTTGCCTTTTTTGTATTTTTAATAATTGTTGCTGTAGTATCAATTGCCTCTTTGGTGAGTCCATTTTTACGAATCAACTCTTTAGATAAGTTGAGGTAATTAATAGCTCCTTTGCATTGCATATCATACATAATTACCGACTGTCCAAACTGCGGTGCTTCGCTTACCCGTGTGTTTCTATGCACAATAGTTTCGAACACGAGTTCTCCAAAGTGGCGTTTTACTTCCGACACAACCTGTTTCGACAAGCGCAAACGAGAGTCGTACATAGTTAACAAAATACCTTCAATTTCTAGGTTTTTGTTCATTCTGTTTTGCACAATATTGATGGTATTGAGCAACTTACCCAGTCCTTCTAATGCAAAATATTCGCATTGCACGGGCACAATTACGGAGTCAGAAGCAGTTAAAGCATTTAGGGTAATTAAGCCTAAAGATGGAGAGCAATCAATAATAATAAAATCGAACACCTCTTTTAGTTGGTGCAATGCTTCCCGCATTAGTTTTTCTCTATCTTGTAGGTTAATCAGTTCAATTTCGGCACCTACTAAATTTAGGTGCGAGGGCAGCAAATACAAGTTAGGGGTATCAATTTTTTTGATACCTTCGGTAATATGCGCTTGCCCAATTAAACATTCATAAATACTCGTTTCTACTGATTTGGGGTTAATGCCCAATCCAGAGGTTGCATTAGCTTGTGGATCTGCATCTACGAGCAAAACCTTATAATCTAATACTGCTAAACCTGCCGACAAATTAATGGCGGTTGTTGTTTTACCAACGCCTCCCTTTTGGTTGGCTATACTTATTATTTTTCCCATAAACTGCTTTTCTTGTCATCGGGGGTTGGGAGTAAAAACCGTTAGCTTGCTAAGTTATATTGTAAAAAACGGGGTAAAATTTTAACAATTAACAATGGCTCTTTTCCATTTTACACATCGGCACTATTGCCAATATCCAATAACAATAATTCTTTATTTTTGGCAGCAAATGCTGCTTTTGCTGCGGTATGATCGATTACAATGTAACCAAAGGTATCATAATGAACGCCTATAATTTTATCACACTCAATAAATTCTGCGGCTACAACAGCCTCCTCAATACCCATGGTAAAATTATCGCCAATAGGCAGTACGGCAAAGTTGAGTTTGGTAAATAGCGGTATCAATTTCATATCCATCGTAAGGGCGGTATCGCCTGCAAAATAAAAATTTCCTTCCTCACTTTCTATCACAAATCCTCCTGGATTGCCGCCATAAGTACCATCAGGCAACACACTAGAATGTACGGCATTTACATATTTCACCCTGCCAAAATCGAAGGTTTTTGCCCCTCCATGATTTAACGGATGCCCATTACTATAGCCGTGTTTATCGTTATACCAACTTACAATTTCGTAGTTCGATACAATAGTAGCCTTATTATTTTGGGCAATTGTTAAAGCATCTGCCAGATGGTCAACATGACCATGCGACAATAAAATATAATCCGCTTTAATGCTATTCACATCAATGTGTTTTGCCTTATCGTTTGGGCTAATAAACGGATCAAATAGTATAATTTTGCCCTTTATGCTTACACTAAAGCAAGAATGTCCGTAATAGCTTAACTGCATTGCTTTTTCTTTTTTTTAGAAACTGATATTTTGCACAGGTTTCAAAGATACAACAAAACCCGTAATTAATAGGCGGTTCTACGCCATAACTTTTCAACATTTAACAAGGAATTAATGTTGATAAAGTAGTAGCTATAAAGCCTTCAAACTGTTTTGTTTAAAAAGTAATGCTTATTATCTTGCTTACACAAGCCTTCCAACCCCTGCTGTTTAGGGTAAAACAGGCTTATTTTTTATGGTAAAAATAAGTTTTATAAACCGTCATAATCCCAAAATAAAGGGCTACAAAACTAGCAAAAACACTTAATATAAGATTGGTTTCTGGAAATATATACAACAGCACCAAGTCTGCTATAATACTAATACTAGTGATGGTAATGGTTAAACCAAACTGTTCTTCTGTGCGGCTAGGGTATAGAAATTTAATAGGGGCAAAGTGTAAAATGCATAAAAAAATGATGAGAAGCAAGTTATAAATTGCACCTAAATCCCAAACAAAGTAAAGGTAAAATACCACAAAATTCCACAATACTGGAAAACCAATAAAGTGCATATCGTCGCTTACCATTCCTAATTTGCCATAGTAAAATGCAGAAGTATATAATATAGCAGCCACCGAAAACAGTTCCCATCCTGGCGGAACCATGCCAGCTACATAAACAAAATAAGCAGGAATAATTGCGTAAGTGGCAAAGTCAATTACATAATCAATATTCTGCCCATTAAACCACGGAATCACTTCTTTCACACGCCACCTCCTTGCTAAACTGCCATCTACGCCATCTATAACAAAAGCTATCAATAACCAAACCATTGCTTCCTTTAAATGCTCTACCCCTTGTCCAATTGCTAAAATAGACATAAACGCCGCCATAACACCTGTTGCTGTAAAGGTATGCACACCCCACGCTAGGGCTTTTTCGGTGAAAGTAAAATTACTAGTTGCTGCCATTGAATTAATATAATGAAATAATAAAATGTAATAATGGATGAAGGCCTAAATATAAACAGATTAAGGATGGAAAAAAAATTAGAATAGTAACTGTTTTTATTTTCTTTTAAATTTAACTATTGCGGGAAGTCCTACATAGTGTAATATCTAATAAAAAATTAATCTCTTCTTGACTAATACCAGCTTGTTTCTTTTAACTTAAAAGAACTTGTTCTACAACAGCATAGGAACATTAACTAGGAATAAACTTTGGATAAAAAAGTACTTAAAGCAAGATTAGAAGCTTGACTAAATAGCTAGACTAGCAAGCTTGCCTATTTTGTTACTGTCTGAATAACAATTTACTATGTACAAAAAAGAAACTAATGCATAGAGAATAATACATAAGCCTATTTTTTGACAAAAATCAAAGCTTGATGGGTAGTATTTTGACCATAAAATGACAGTGCAATACACTTGTTTTTAGCCTAAACAGGGGCAAGTCCTGCCATTAACAAAGTTATTTTACTACTAATAAAGATCGCTAAAACCCTGATGCTCTAGCACTTAACACTACATACTCTATTTAGCTAATTAGCCCATGCCTAATGTTTCATTTCTTTACATAAGCAAGTTTCCTTATACAAATCTTTTTTTTTTTGTACTCGAATAACGAGTCAATATTTTTTCCCCTATTGTTACAAAAAAATAGTAAGAGGCTCAAATCTCCAATATCTAAAACGGCAAAGAATTTGCACATTGGTAGTATCATTTTGTCAATGAATGAGCTATTGTCGGAATAATTTTATGTCAAAACCAATAATAATGATGAGAAATTTTACGAGACATGTTATAGAACATTGTGTGCCTAGCACAATGAAATACTTGTTCTTAATTCCTCTAATCTTCTCTGCTTTTGAATTAGATGCACAAACCTGCTCCGGAATCGCAGGTTCTGTATTTAACGATTATAATGCAGATGGAAATAAAGGAGTGTATGAAATCGGTGTTTCGGGGGTTACAGTAACCGCCTTCGATGCCACAGGTACTGTTTATGGCCCAAGTGTTACTAATCCAGATGGAACCTACGATATTACGGTTCCTAACGGAACACAAGTACGAGTTGAATTTAGTAACCTGCCAAGTGGGTATCATCCTACAGGAGGTGCTACAAGTGCTGGCACCAATGTAGTTTTTGCTAGTAGCCCAGGATGTCAAATACACCACGGTGTTAACCATCCCGAAAACTTTTGCCAAGATGGAGCAATGCTTTTTGTTCCTTGCTATGTAAATGGCGACCCACTACAACCAGGTACTGCAGGTGATGCCGCCGTACTAGTAGGTTTTGGTTACGATAGTCAAGGGCAAACTACCCCACCTACTTATATTGCTGCCGCTAACGAAGTCGGTGCAGTATGGGGCGTTGGCTATCACAAAGCAACTCAAAAAGTATTTACTACTGCTTTCTTAAAACGTTTTGTAGGACTAGGTCCTTTAGGTACTGGTGGTATCTATGTATCTGATGTTTCGGGTACTCCTAGCACAAGTACTTTTATCGACCTACAAGCATTGGGCGTAAATACTGGTAGTATTGGCCCTCGCGATTTATTAGGCGAAGTAAGTTCGGCTAGTAGAGATGCAGAAGCATTTGACTTAGTAGGAAAAGCAGGTTTAGGAGATATCGACGTTTCTAGCGATGGTAACCAATTATGGTTAACCAACCTCGCACAAAAAGAACTCGTATCTGTAAACATTAGCAACTATGTTGCAACGGGTAGTACGCCTACCACAGCTGATGTTACTACTTACAGCATTCCTAATCCTAGCTGTAGTAATGGCGACTATGTTCCTTTTGGCGTAAAATACCGATATGGCAAAGTATATATAGGAGTTGTTTGTACAGGAGAAACTTCACAATCGCAAGCAGATTTAAGTGCTACGGTTTACGAATTTAATCCTAGCACAACCAATTTCACCTCTATTGTTTCCTTTCCTTTAGATTACAACAAAGGCCCACTAACTAACTTTGGTTTTGGCAACAACTGTGATCGTTGGGAAACATGGACAGATGATTTTACCAACTTTTACCACACCAACTTACCAAATGGCATTTGCTATCCTCAACCTATTTTATCAGATATTGAATTTGATACCGATGGTTCGATGATTTTAGGATTCTTCGATAGAGCTGGTCATCAATTAGGACGAGAAAATTTAAGCCCTATTTTATCTGATAGCGAATTACGTACAGGTACTGCAGGTGGCGATGTGATTAGAGTTTATAATAACAATGGCGTTTACCAAGTAGAAAACAATGGTATGGCTGGACCCGTTGCTGGCTGTGGCGTTGGAACTGGCGTAGGTATTGGCGGCGGTGAATTTTACTGTGGCGACTCTGCCGCTGGTGGAGAATCAGAATCCTCTATGGGTGGTTTGGCTTTAATGCCTGGCTCCGACCATATCGTGTTTAGCGCATTAAATCCTTTTGTAACCAACTCGGGCGGTATTTACTGGTTAAGTAACACTACTGGCGACGACATTAAAAAATATCAATTATACGACGACGATATTTTTTCATTAGGAAAAGCGCACGGTTTAGGTGATGTAGAATTAACGTGTGCCTTACCTGCTATTGAAATTGGCGATGTTATTTGGAACGACTTAAATGGCAATGGCGTACAAGACCCTGGCGAACCAGGTATTGCAGGAGTTGTATTAAATATTTACGATCCTAGTGGAAACGTATTAGGTACAACGGTAACCAATACAAATGGACAATATGCTTTTAACGATAGCAATGTAACCAATGGATTACAACCTAATACCAATTATGTTATTGCCGTATCGCCCGAACAATACGATACTAGCAATGGCTTATCTGTAGGCCCTACTAACTTTGGTGCTTTAAGCCCTACTAACTCAGGAACAGGTGCTAATCCAGATATGAACGACTCGGATGCTATTGCGGATGGCAATAGTGGCATATTGGTAATTGACAATACAACCATTCCTTATGTAACGGTAACAACTGGCGACTTAGGCGAAAGCAACTACAATTACGATTTTGGTTTTTCTCCTTTAGCAGATTTGCCTTGTCCTAATTATATACATTCGGTTAACGTCGATCCTGCAGTAACCTGTTCTGGACAAACCGCTACTATCACCGTTACCCACGATCCTGATATAGGACCAATTACCGTAACTTACGATACTGGTAGTATCAAAACCAATAGCGAATTATATACACCCAATTATGGCGAAACAACGCCTATCGAAATTGACTTAATTCCTGCTCCTGGAGCAACAACAACAATTATACAAGTTGTTTTCCCAGAAAATAATACCGAAAATCCTTTCCCTTTTAACATATACGCTATACTAGGACTTAACAATCCTAATATAGATATTCCATTGTGTATGCCTATGCAAGTAGTCAGCACAGTAGTAAATCCTAATCCAACAGCAAGTGCAGGTCCCGACCAAACAATTTGTATGGGTAGTACTGCTACAATTATAGCTGCAGGTGGCGGCAACTACGCATGGAGTACTGGAATGAATACCGCTTCTATTAGCGTATCTCCAACAACAAATACAACTTACACCGTAACCGTAACCAATCAATACGGCTGTACCGATACCGACGAAATGATGGTAATGGTCAGCAATCCAACTGCTAATGCAGGGCAAGACCAAACCATCTGTGAAGGTGCATCGGCTACTTTTACGGCTACTGGTGGCGTTTCGTATATGTGGAGCAATGGCAACAGTGGACCTAGCATCACGGTAAACAGCGCAGGCGTTTATTTTGTTACCGTAACGGATGCCAATGGCTGTACCGATGTAGATGATGCATCGGTAATAGTAGGAAATGCCATTGCTAATGCAGGACAAGACCAAACCATCTGTTTAGGGCAAACTGCAACTTTAACCGCTACTGGCGGCACCAACTACTCTTGGAACAATGGCATGAGTGGTGCAACAATTACAGTTAATCCAACAACAAATACAACTTATACGGTAACCGTTAGCGATAATAACGGCTGTATGGATACCGACGAAGTGATGGTTACCGTAGGAAATGTAACCGCTAGTGCTGGTCCCGACCAAACAATTTGTGCAGGCGGCAGCGTAAGTATTACTGCTAGTGGCGGCACTTTTTATCAATGGAGTAATGGTGCAGCAACAGCTAGTACTACCGTAACCGCTTCTGGTAATTACACCGTAACCGTTAGTGATGCCAATGGTTGTTCGGATACCGACCAAGTAAATATTATTATAGACAATGTAACAGCAAACGCTGGTCCCGACCAAACCATTTGCGAAGGCGCAATGGCTACTTTAACGGCTAGTGGTGGCACAAACTACCAATGGAGTAATGGCGCAAATACTGCCACTATTAATCCAACTACCGCTGGCACTTATACGGTAACCGTAAGCAACGCTAATGGTTGTACCGATATAGATAGCGCAATGGTAAGCGTAGGAAATGCGATTGCCAATGCAGGACAAGACCAAACCATTTGTACTGGACAAACCGCTACCTTAACCGCTACTGGCGGCACTAACTATCAATGGAGCAACGGTATGAACATGGCAACTATTACCGTTTCTACAAGTGGAACTTATACCGTAACCGTTAGCGATAACAATGGCTGTATGGATACCGACGACGTAATAGTAACCGTAGGAAATGTAACCGCTACTGCAAGCCCAGACCAAACCATTTGTGCAGGCGGCAGTGCTAGTATTTCTGCTAGTGGTGGTACTTTTTACCAATGGAGTAATGGCGCAACTACAGCTAATACTACTGTAACTACTTCTGGTACTTACACCGTAACCGTAACAGATGCCAATGGTTGTTCGGATACAGATAACACCATCATAACAATTGGAAACGTAATTGCTAATGCTGGTAACGACCAAACCATTTGCGAAGGTGCAGCAGCCAACTTAATGGCTAGTGGCGGCACAACTTACCAATGGAGTAATGGCGCAACTACGGCTAATACAACAACTACTACTGCTGGCACTTACACCGTAACCGTAAGCGATGCCAACGGATGTACAGGTACAGATAGCGTAATCGTAACCGTAGGAAATGCCATTGCTAATGCAGGGCAAGACCAAACCATCTGTAACGGACAAACCGCTACTTTAACGGCTACTGGCGGCAACAACTACCAATGGAGCAACGGCATGAACACGGCAACAATTAACGTGTCAACAAGTGGTACTTATACCGTAACTGTTAGCGATAACAATGGCTGTTCGGATACAGACCAAGTAATGGTAACCATAGGAAATGCCAATGCCAATGCGGGTCCCGACCAAACGATTTGCACAGGCGAGTCGGCTACTTTAACGGCTATAGGTGGCACTAGCTACCAATGGAGCAACGGAATGAACACCCCTAGCATTACCGTAATCACATCAGGCGTTTACAGTGTAACAGTAAGCGATGCCAATGGCTGTACCGATGTAGATGATGCAACAGTAACGTTAAGCAATGTTACTGCTAATGCTGGTCCCGACCAATCAATTTGCGAAGGTTCAAGTGCGATACTAACAGCTTTAGGTGGTAATAACTACCAATGGAGTACTGGTCAAAACACCGCTACCATTAGTGTAAATACAGCAGGTACTTATACGGTTACTGTTAGCGATTTTAATGGCTGCACAGCGGTCGATCAAGTAATAGTATCGGTAGGAACGGTACAAGCAATTACTAGCAACGACCAAACAATATGCGGAGGACAATCGGCTACTTTAACCGCTAGTGGCGGCAGCTTCTATCAATGGAGCAATGGCCAAACAAGCCCTAGTATTACCGTAAATCCTTCTTCAACTACGTCTTATAGTGTTACCGTTAGCGATGCACAAGGATGTAGTGATAGCGATGTAATAAATGTAATTGTTGGCGGCGCAACAGCAGAGGCTGGCGACGACCAAATGGTTTGTATGGGTCAAAGCACAACAATTAGCGCAGGCGGCGGTGCCAACTACCAATGGAATACAGGTGCAAATTCACAAAGCATCCAAGTTACTCCAATGACCACAACAACTTATACGGTAACCGTGAGCGATGCTAACGGTTGTACCGATACTGATATCGTTACTTTAAGCGTAAGCAATCCAACTGCTAGTGCAGGTCCCGACCAAAATATATGTAATGGTCAACCAGCAACTTTAACAGCAACAGGTGGTGGTACTTATGCATGGAGTAATGGACAAGCAAGTGCTTCTATTACTGTTAATCCTACTGCTACAACAACTTACACGGTAACCGTTACCGATGTTAGTGGTTGTACTGCAATGGATCAAGTAACCGTAAATGTAGGAAACGCCAATGCAAATGCAGGTCCCGACCAAGTAGTTTGTTCTAGTGAATGTATTCACTTAACCGCAACAGGTGGTGGTGCTTATATGTGGAGTACTGGCGAAACAACCGCAAATATTTCGGTAAGCCCAACAGGTACAACAACCTACACCGTAACCGTAACAGACCCAAGTGGCTGTACCGCTACAGACGATGTAACGGTTACTGTTGGCAATGCAAATGCGAGTGCTGGCAACGACCAAACAATTTGCGAAGGTGGCAATGCTACTTTAACCGCAACTGGTGGCGGCACATATGCATGGAGCAATGGACAAAATTCTGCTACCATCAATGTTTCTCCGATGGTAACAACAACTTATACGGTAACCGTAACAGATGCAACTGGCTGTATGGCAATTGATGATGTTACCGTTACTATTAATGGCGATGCAATGGCAAACGCTGGCGACGACCAAGTGGTTTGTAATGGTGGTTCAACTACCTTAACAGCAAGTGGTGGTAATAGCTATTCTTGGAGTAACGGTCAGTCTGGTGCTTCTATTAGCGTGAACCCTACTAGTACTACTACTTACACCGTAACCGTAAGTAATGCAAGTGGCTGTACTGATACCGACAATGTAACCGTAGCTATAGGAAACGCAGGCGCAAGTGCTGGCGACGACCAAATTATTTGTGCTGCACAAAGCGCAACTTTAATGGCAAGTGGTGGTGTAAACTACGCTTGGAGCAATGGTCAAGCAGGTGCTTCTATTAATGTGAATCCAACAGCAACAACAACGTATACCGTAACCGTAACCGATACTAATGGTTGTACTGCTGCGGATGAGGTAAGTGTTTCTGTAGACCAAGCAGCAGTTAGTGCTGGTGCCGACCAGATTGCATGTGGAGGGGCTTCGGCTACCTTAACGGCAAGTGGCGCAACAAGCTATTCTTGGAGCAATGGTCAAGCAGGCGCAACAATTAGCGTTAATCCAATAACAACAACAACCTATACCGTAACAGGTACCAATGCCAACGGCTGTACTGCTACTGATGAAGTAACCGTAGTAGTGGGTGAGGCTGGTGCAAGTGCTGGCGAAGATCAATTAATTTGTGATGGCGGATTTGCTACTTTAACTGCAAGTGGTGGCGTAAGCTACGCTTGGAGTAATGGACAAGCAGGTGCTACAATTAGCGTCAATCCAACAGCAACAACAACGTATACCGTAACAGTTACTAATGCTAGTGGCTGTACCGCTACCGATGAGGCAAGTGTAGTAGTGGGTGCTGCTGGCGCAAGTGCTGGCGATGACCAAGTAATTTGTAATAATGGCGGTTCGGCTATGTTAATGGCAAGTGGTGGCGTAAGTTACGCTTGGAGTACAGGTCAAACTGGTGCTTCTATTAGCGTGAATCCTACTAGTACCACAACTTATATCGTAACTGTAACAGATGCGAATGGTTGTACAGCTATAGATGAGGTGAACGTTTCGGTTGACCAAGCAAGTGCAAGTGCAGGTGCTGACCAAGTAATATGTATTGGACAAAGTGTTTCTTTAATGGCAAGCGGTGGTGTAAGCTACGCTTGGAGTACGGGTCAATCTGGCGCGTCTATTAACGTGAATCCTAGTAGCTCTACTACTTATACCGTTACCATTACCAATACAAATGGCTGTACGGCAACCGATGCTGTAAATGTAAGCATCGACAATGCAAGTGTAAGCGCAGGTCCTGACCAAGTAACTTGTTCGGGTGGTGCTGCTACCTTAACCGCAAGTGGCGCAACAAGCTACACTTGGAATACAGGTCAAGCAGGTGCATCTATTAGCGTGAATCCTACTAGTACTACTACTTACACCGTAACAGGTACAAACGCCAATGGCTGTACAGCTACGGATGAAGTGACAGTAGTAATAAGTGGCGCAGGCGCAAGTGCTGGTGCCGACCAATTAATTTGTAGTGGCGGTTCGGCTACCTTAACGGCAAGTGGTGGTGTAAGCTACGCTTGGAGTAATGGCCAATCAGGTGCTACTATTAATGTGAATCCTACTAGTACAACAAGCTATACCGTAACTGTAACCAATGCCGCAGGTTGTACCGATACCGATTCGGCAACCGTAGCAGTAGGTGGTGCAGGGGCAAGTGCTGGCGATGAGCAATTAATTTGTGCTGGTAGTTCTACCATGTTAACCGCAAGTGGTGGTGTAAGCTACGCTTGGAGTACAGGTCAAACTGGCGCATCTATTAGTGTGACTCCTAGCACAACAAATACCTATACCGTAACCGCAACCGATGCCAATGGCTGTACCGATAGCGATGACGTAACCGTTTCTGTTGACAATGCAAGCGCAAGTGCAGGTGCCGACCAAATTGTTTGTGCTGGACAAAGCGCAACCTTAACAGCAAGCGGTGGCATGAACTACGCTTGGAGCAACGGACAATCTGGTGCTTCTATAAATGTAAATCCAACAACTAGCACAACTTATACCGTAACCATTACTAATACTACTGGTTGTACGGCTATTGATGCAGTGAATGTAAGTATTGATGATGCAAGTGTAAGTGCAGGAGCCGACCAAGTTGCTTGTGTTGGCGGCGCAGTTACCTTAACCGCAAGTGGTGGCCTAAGCTACGCTTGGAACACGGGTCAATCAACTGCTTCTATAAATGTAAATCCTACTAGTACTACAACCTATACCGTAACAGGTACCAATGCCAACGGCTGTACTGCTACCGATCAGGTAACGGTAATAGTTGGCGATGCTGGTGCAAGTGCTGGTGAAGATCAATTAGTTTGTAACGGTGGTTCGGCTACCTTAACAGCAAGTGGTGGTATAAGCTACGCTTGGAGTAATGGTCAATCATCGGCTACTATAAATGTGAGTCCTACTAGTACTACAACTTATACCGTAACGATTACCAATGCTACAGGCTGTACAGCTACCGATGCTGCTACCGTAGCAATAGGTGGTACTGGTGCAAGTGCTGGCGATGACCAAGTAACCTGTGTAGGTGGTTCGGCTATGTTAATGGCAAGTGGTGGTGTAAGCTACGCTTGGAGCACAGGTCAAACTGGCGCATCTATTAGCGTGAATCCTACTAGTACTACAACTTATACCGTAACCGTAACAGGTGCGAATAGTTGTACCGATACGGATCAAGTAACCGTATCTATCGACCAAGCTGGTGCAAGTGCAGGTGCAGACCAATTGGTATGTGCTGGACAAAATGCTACTTTAACAGCAAGTGGTGGCGTAAGCTACACTTGGAGCAACGGACAAGCGGGTGCTACTATTAATGTAAATCCAGCAGCAACTACAACTTATACCGTAACGGTAACCAATACCAATGGTTGTACTGCAAGCGATGCTGTTACTGTAACGGTTGGTAATGCAGGTGCAAGTGCAGGTGCAGACCAAGTAGTTTGTGCAGGTGCTTCGGCTAACTTAACCGCAAGTGGTGGTGTAAGCTACGCTTGGAGTAATGGTCAATCAGGAGCTACAATTAGTGTGAATCCTGCTGCGACTACCACTTATACGGTTACCGTAACCAATGCCGCAGGCTGTACTGCTGTAGATAATGTAAGCGTTACCGTAGGTGATGGTGCTTCGGCAAATGCGGGTCCTAACCAAGCTGTTTGTGCAGGTGCTGCTACTACCTTAATGGCAAGTGGCGGTGTAAGCTACGCTTGGAACACAGGTCAAACTGGTGCTTCTATTAGTGTAAGTCCTGCTAGTACAACTACCTATACCGTAACTGTTACCAATGCAAGTGGCTGTACAGGTGTAGATAGCACAACCGTAGAAGTAGGTACTGCAACCGCAAATGCAGGTCCCGACCAAACCGTATGTAATGATGAATGTATTGTACTAATGGCTAGTGGCGGTGGTTCTTATGCTTGGAATACTGGTGAAACTGGTCATTCTATCAGCGTAAACCCACTTACAACTACTACTTATACCGTAACCGTAACCAATGCTTATGGCTGTACGGCTACCGACCAAGTGATTGTAACTGTAAGTACTATCTCTGTAGATGCAGGTACCGACCAAACAGTATGTGCTGGCGTAGCTGCTACTTTAACAGCTACAGGCGGTATGAACTATACTTGGAGTACTGGTGGAACAGGTGCTACGATTAGTGTAACACCAACAACAACGACAACTTATACCGTAACTGCAAGCGATGCGAGTGGCTGTACAGCTGTTGACCATGTTACTGTAAATGTAACAGGCAGCGGCGTAACTGCAAGTGCAGGCAATGACCAAACAGTCTGTTTAGGTTCATCGGCTACCTTAATAGCAAGCGGCGGTACAACTTATAACTGGAGTAATGGCATGGCAGGTGCAATGATTACCGTAACACCATCTACTACTACAACTTATACTGTTACCGTAAGTGATGCAAGTGGCTGTACAGCTACCGACCAAGTTGTGGTAACTGTACCTACGACTACGGTAGTTGCCAATGCAGGCAATGACCAAACAATTTGTGTAGGCGCATCTACTACCTTAAACGCAACAGGTGGTAACAACTATAACTGGAGCAATGGAATGAATGGTGCTTCTATCACCATTAATCCTACTACAACAACTACTTATACTGTAACGGTAAGCGATGCAAATGGCTGTACAGCTATGGATCTGGTTACTGTAAATGTAGCGAGTGGCATTGTTGCTAATGCAGGACAAGATCAAAGCATTTGTTCAGGTGCTTCTACTACTTTAAGCGCAACAGGCGGTAGCAACTATAGCTGGAGCAACGGCATGACAGGTTCTTCTATCACCGTTAATCCAACAACAACTACAACTTATACCGTTACCGTAAGCGATGCAAATGGCTGTACGGCAATGGATCAAGTTACCGTAAATGTCTCTGGTAGCATGATGATTAATGCAGGTCCTGACCAAACAATATGTGCGGGTACGGTTACTACTTTAACCGTTACAGGTGGCATGAGTTACACTTGGAGTAATGGCGCAATAACTGCGATTACTTCGGTAAGTCCAGCTACTACTACGACCTACAGCGTTACTGCTAGTAATGCAAATGGTTGTACGGCTGTTGACCAAGTTACGGTAAATGTTCCTGCTAGTGGTGTTGTAGCTAATGCAGGTGCAGACCAAAACATTTGCATGGGTGCAGCAGCTACCTTAACCGCAACAGGTGGAATGAATTACACCTGGAGCAATGGTATGGCAGGCGCAACAATTACGGTTAATCCAACAACTACTACTACTTACAGCGTTACTGTTAGCGATGCAAATGGTTGTACAGGTGTTGACCAAGCTACCGTACTTGTAGCAGGTAATATGACTGCAAGTGCAGGCGCAGACCAAAATATTTGTCCAGGTTCGCCTACTACATTAAGTGCAACAGGTGGTAGCAACTATACATGGAGTAATGGTATGGCAGGTGCAAATATCACCGTTAATCCTACAACTACTACTACTTATACCGTTACTGTTAGTGACGCAAATGGTTGTACGGCTATTGACCAAGTTACTTTAAGTGTTTCTAATAACCTAGTAGTAAATGCAGGTACAGACCAAACCATTTGTGCAGGCACTTCTACCAACTTAACCGCTACAGGCGGCATGAACTACACTTGGAGCAACGGCATGACGGGTGCAACTATTATGGTGAATCCATCTGCTACTACTACTTACGGTGTTACTGCTAGTGATGCCAACGGTTGTACAGCTACTGACCAAGTTACTGTAAATGTTCCTCCTAGTAGCGTTGTAGCTAATGCTGGCGCAGACCAAACTGTTTGTATGGGTGCGGCGGCTACTTTAACCGCAACAGGTGGTACTAATTACGCTTGGAGTAATGGCATGACGGGTGCAACTATCACTGTGAATCCTACTAGTACTACTACTTATAGCGTTACTGTTAGCGATGCAAATGGCTGTACAGATGTTGACCAAGCTACAGTAAATGTAGCAAATAACATGATTGCAAATGCTGGTAACGACAAAACCATTTGTGCTGGTTCTTCTACTACCTTAACCGCTACTGGCGGAAGCAACTACGCTTGGAATAATGGCATGATGGGCGCAAGTATCACGGTTAATCCAATAGTTACAACAACTTATACAGTTACTGCTAGTGATGCAAATGGTTGTACCGCTGTTGACCAAGTTACTGTAAATGTATCTGGCAGCATGACCGTAAATGCAGGCAACGACCAAAACATTTGTGCAGGTGCTTCTACTAGCTTAACTGCTACTGGCGGCATGAACTACACT
>JAHDBT010000730.1 GCA_020630215.1 Bacteroidota bacterium | reverse complement strand
AAGTGCAAAAGATCAAGTAGAAATGACGGATTTATTTTTTATGCGTTACTAAAGAGAAAAAGACAAATAAATAAGCTGTTGATAAAGAAAAAAAAGGACTCCGGTGAACATTTACAATTATTCTTTAGTTAAATCTTAACAACCTACTAACATTATTTATTATCTTCGCAGCAAATTACCATACATAGATACATGAATGAAGAAATAAACGCACCCCAATTTACCAATTATCCTAATTTAGCTGCCGAAAAACTAGGCGCGCGTGCTATTACATGTAGCGACGATTTTTTTGCTTCTATGCATAACCTAGTAAAGCCAGGAAGAGGCATTTTTATTCCTGAAAAATATACCGACCGTGGCAAATGGATGGACGGTTGGGAATCTCGAAGAAAACGAGTGGCCGGGCATGATTGGTGCATCGTGCAATTAGCAGCACCTGGCATTATACATGGCTTTGATATTGATACCAATCACTTTTTAGGTAATCACCCTCCTTTTGCCTCTGTAGATGCTTGCTTAACAGATGCCAATGCCAATACGGATAAATTGTTATCGAAAAAAACAAGATGGGAAAACATTATGCCTCGCTACAGCTTGGAGCCAGGTAGCCAACATTTTTTTGAAATCAATAACCGCCGCAACTACTCCCACGTACGCCTCAATATTTTTCCTGATGGCGGCGTAGCTCGCCTTAAAGTATTTGGCGAAATAGATAAGGACTGGTCGCATTTAAAAAACAACCAAGTAATTGACTTAGCCGCAGCACTAAATGGCGGCCGAGCTGTTGCCTGCAACGATATGTTTTTTAGCCACATGCACAATATTAACACGCCTGGCAAAGGCGTAAATATGGGCGATGGCTGGGAAACAAAACGAAATCGTACGCCCAATAATAGAGATTGGCTTATTTTAAAACTAGCTACCGAAGGATATATACAAAAGGTAATGCTCGATACGCATCACTTTAAAGGCAATTATCCCGACCGATTTTCGCTAGAAGGTTGCTACGCACCGCATACCAGAGATAAGGATATACACAACTACCCTGTTGATTGGATACCAATACTGCCAGAATTGCGATTACATGCACACCAAGAACATACCTTTGAAAATGAAATTATTATTAGTGGTAAATTTACCCACGTACGCCTAAATATTTTTCCTGATGGCGGCGTAAGTCGATTGCGATTGTGGGGAACAAAAGCCTAATAGTATTTAAAATACCATAGACAAATAGCAGGTACAGGATAAAACAAATTTAGATTCGTTTTATCCTGTACCTGCTATTTTTGTTTAAAGCCCGACACTAAATTCATGTGCAAGCTTTTTTGAAATTTTTATTTTAAAGTTTCATTTTATTAGTTTATGTACACTTAAACAGTTGTTTACTTAGGAAGTATAAATATAAATTGGCAAGTGAACTAATTTATTAAAAAAAAAATACTGCTTTTACCTGTACCCTAACACTATTTATGAGGTCTTAACCCTGTATTTAGGTTGTAACAGCCTATTTCTTAATTACATAAAATATCAATCGCAAAATAAAGTCATGACCTTAGAAGAATTAAATCAGTTAGCCCCTAAACAACTTCGTGCAGAATTATTAAAATGCTGTGGTTCGGCAAGATGGACGAGAGGTTTAGCGGTGTTAGGCCCTTACGAATCGGAAGAACATTTTTTAGCTTTAGCCGAAGAAATATGGCAAGCCTGTGAGGAGGGAGATTGGAAAGAAGCCTTTACCCATCATCCAAAAATTGGTGATGTTAAATCGCTAGAAAAAAAATACGCTAATACCCTAGCATGGGCATCAGAAGAACAAGGCAGCGTTGCTACTGCTCCTAGCCAAGTAATCGAAGAACTTGCCCTTGCCAATAAACAATACGAAGAGACTTTTGGTTATATTTTTATTGTTTGTGCTACTGGAAAATCTGCCGATGAGATGTTAGCAATTTTAAAGAAACGACTTAAAAACAAACCTAAAAAAGAACTTAAAGTAGCAATGGGTGAGCAAAATAAAATTACCCAACTTCGCCTACAAAAGTTATTGAGCTAATATTTGTAGAAAGTAGAAAGTACGCTTCGCTAAAGGTATAAAGATTCTCCAAAACAATAAAAACTATCTTTAAGCGAATGAGAAAAAATCTAAAACTTGGTAAAAGCCAGTCTATATGGTATCTTCGCAAATTGATACTATACAGACTGGCTTTTTTTTACTAAAATCTACTCAATAAAAACAATCATGAGTCAAATAACAACGCATATATTGGATACTGCTGCGGGTAAACCTGCCGAAGGCATCCGCATTGTACTAGAACAACCAAATGGCGATAAATGGGAAAAAATTACCGAAGGCATTACCAATAACGATGGCCGAGTTGCCAACTTTTTACCTGCCGATAAAGTCCTCCCTCCTGCCGTTTACCGCATTACTTTTTTTACTGCCGATTACCATAAAAAACAAGGCATCAAAGGTTTTTACCCTTCCGTTAGTATCCTTTTTGAAACGACTGATACCAGCCATTATCATGTGCCTTTATTGCTCAATCCTTTTGGTTACTCTACTTATAGAGGTAGCTAGTTTTTTGTAAAAGGTACTTTTGT
>JAHDBT010000729.1 GCA_020630215.1 Bacteroidota bacterium | reverse complement strand
CTAAGCTACCCATTGTTAAATAGTAACTTTATTTTTAAGAATAGTGCGAATATATTTAAAATGTGTTAGTTCGCCTAGTATTAGGCGGATTTTTATTGAAGTCCTTTTGCTTCCCTTTGTTAAATAAAGTTGTTCCTTTTCGTTTTTTTACACTTTTTAGTCAAATAGAAAGTGCTTTCCCCCTTATATTTGTGCATCCGAAAAAAAATCCTTCACCTCAATAAAAACTATCCAATGTACATTAAACTACCATTTTTTCAATTTGCTAACACCTTGTTTTTTATCCTAGTACTGCATATTGCGCTCGGCATTATTTTTACCAGCGCAACTGCTAATAATTTATGGCTCAACCCCAATTTTGAAGATGGGTTGAACCATTGGGAACAAAGCGTAGATACAGGTGCAGATGCAACTTTTGATTTAGATACCACCAATCCTTACGAGGGCAGTACGGCTTTGTGTGTAAACGTCAACGCCTTGTCGGGTGGGCAGCCGTGGACCATTAAATTGAGTAGAATCAATATTGCATTAGACGCTAACGAAACCTACGAACTCCGTTTTTGGGCCAAAGGAAATGCGGCCACAGGACAAAATATACACCTCGCTTTTGCTGGTAGTGGTGGCTTTTTTGAATCTACTATTTTACAAGTAAGCGACACCTGGGAAGAATACACCTTTAGTTTTAGTACAACGGATGCCATAACCGTTAGTTTTAATTTGGATATTGGCGATGAGCTAGGAACTTTTTGTTTCGATGATTTTTATTTTGCGGCTAGTGGCGGCGGAACGGTCAACCCAGTTAGCAATTTAGATTCTTTATTTGCCACACCTACTGCTGCCGAAATTGACGAAGTTTTAGCCGATTGGAATAGTAGAGATGTAAATGCCTATAACTGGCAAACGCTTGGTTCTGGAATAATTAATGGTTTTACGGTAGATGCCGTTTCGCACGAGGTAGCAGGTAATACGCACTACGGATTTGTGAGGCATCCTGCTAACTACGATCCTAGTCAAAGCTATGCTATTTTAATGTATAATCATGGTGGGATTGGCGGTGTAAATGTAGGGGCTATCAACCAATTTGCAGACGATTGCTACGACGACTTTTTTATTATTGCGCCTTCGTTTAGGGGCGAAACCGCTTTTACGGGCGCACTAGGTTTGGGCGATTTATTATCGGATGGAGCAGTGAGTGAGTTTGACGGAGATGTGGACGATGCCCTTGCCTTACTCAATGGCACTATTGCCAATTATGGAGGTGTTGATGCCACCAATATTTCGGTAACGGGCGGCAGCAGAGGCGGATGTGTGAGCTATTTGGTATCTATTAGAGAAGCGCGCATTAACAGAGGCGTATACTTTTATGGCGCAACCGACCATATTACCGCCCCTGGCCTACAAGACAGCATCGAAACAATTTTAGCCAATGGTACAAGTGTAGGCCCTTATTATACCACCGTAAAAAACATTGCCGAAGCCTACGAAGATGGCACCTTGCCTTTGCATACGGCCCGCCTAGAACTCATCCGTCGTTCGCCCATTCACTTCCTCAACTATTTGCCCGATAATATCCAAATCCATCATGGCGCATTAGATTTTGTAGTGCCTATTTTTACTAGCGATGAACTAGATGCCGCCCTAATAGCCAATAACCTACCCCTTGGCGATTATGCCTATTACATTTATCCCGATGGCGGACATGGCAACAATATGCCCATGAGTAGCGAACGGCAAACCGAATTTTTATGTACCACTCCGCACATTTTACAAGCAACCGTTTTTTTAGAAGGTGCTTACCAGGGAAGTAATTTAATGCATACCGACTTAGCGACTGGCAATTTATTACCAATTACCCAACCTTTTAATACCGCCCCCTGGAATTACAACGGACAAGTAACCGCCAACAGTTTTCCAAGTACTACAACGGACTGGCTACTAGTAGAAATTAGAGCCGAAAACACGCCTAGCCTAATTATTGAACAAAGGGCAGCCCTACTAAGCAGCAATGGCACTTTACTAGCCCCAAATGGAACTACGGGCCTACCTTTTTACAATTTAGATGACGGAGAAAATTACACCCTTATTATCCGCAGCCGCAACCATTTAGCCATTGCGAGTGCCAATAGCATCAGCTTTCCCCAAGCTACGCCCTACGATTTTACACAAGCAGCCAATGTACTAGGCGGCAGTTCGCAACTGAACCCACAAACAGACGGCACTTACGCCATGATTGCTGGCGATTTTAACAGCGATGGCGTTATTTCGGTAGCCGATTTTAACTATTTTCAAGCAGAGTTAGCCGCCATTAATCAATACTACAGCAGCGATGTGAATTTGGATGGCAATGTTACGGTAAGCGATTTTAATTTGTATGCGCCCAATGCTAGTAGGATTGGAGTGGGGGTGATTAGGTATTAGGGGGCGTGCTTGGTTTTTAATACTAAATTATTCATAGATAAAAACAAATAATATTTTGGTGTATTGTCTAATAGTATTTTGCTCGAAAGCCGCTCCCTAAAGGTGGTTATCGAAAACCACCGTTATGGAGCTTAGGGACGCAAAAGAAATAACTGTCCGTTTTGACTTTATCTTTTCGTACTACCCTG
>JAHDBT010000108.1 GCA_020630215.1 Bacteroidota bacterium | reverse complement strand
TAAGTGCAAAAGATCAAGTAGAAATGACGGATTTATTTTTTATGCGTTACTTAGAAAAGAAATAGTATATCTTACTAGATAAAAAAGTTAAAACTAATAAAGAGTAACAGCACCTTCATTTTCTACTAACTTTACGATATCCAAAGCAGCAATCATCATTTTAAACACTATCTTTGGTTAATCTTTATCTACTAACCATTCTCCTAGCAATTCATGAACAACAACACCTGCCAAGAAAAAGTATTTCAGCGTATTTTCTACGAACATGCCGAGAAGGTACGCAACTTCCTATATTATAAATCAGGCAACCTAGCATTGTCGGAAGACCTGGTGCAAGATGCCTTTGGTAAACTATGGGAAAACTGTGCAAAAGTGAGTGCAGAAAAAGCACGTTCCTTTTTGTATACGGTTGCCAATAATGCCTTTCTCAATCAAGTAGCACATCAAAAAGTAGTCTTAAAATTTCAACAAAAAACACATCGAGATAGAGATACTCAATCGCCACACTATTTGCTAGAACAACAAGAATTTAAACAAGGCCTCGAAAAAGCCATTGCTGATTTACCCGAAGACCAACGAACCGTTTTTTTGATGAATCGTATAGACAAAAAAAAATACCGAGAAATTGCCGAAGAATTAGGACTGAGTGTAAAAGCTGTTGAAAAACGAATGCACAAAGCGTTGACTGTTCTCCGAAAAATTCACAAAAAGGTGTAGGGTTTTTAGCTCCTCAACTGTTTTATAATTAACTACCTATACAAATATAATATGGCAAATAAAGATACCCTCTATGCTCGTTGGCTCGCGGGCAACATCACGGAAGAAGAAAAACGCCAACTAAAACAAAGTGGCGAATGGCACGAACTAAGTCAACTCATCAAAGCTACAGATGAGTTGCTCGTTCCTGTATTTGATGTAGATGCAGCCTACCAGCAATCGCTAAAAAGTAGGCAAAAAAAACTTCCTAAATCAAGCTCAACGACTGGTAATCAAGACAAAACGAAAGTAAAAACTATCAACCATTATTTTAAATGGATAGGCGCAATTGCAGCCGTCTGTGTACTATGTTTAGCAGCATTTTTATTATTAAGAGATACCTCTACACAAATAGCCGCAAACCCTACGAACATTAGTACGCATCAATTTGCAGATAACTCTAAAGTGATTTTGAACGATGGCTCCAGTATTACTTATGAGGAAGCCAATTGGAACAGCGCAAGAAATGTACAGCTAAAAGGCGAAGCGTTTTTTGAGGTAGAAAAAGGTGCGCCATTTACCGTTGCAACTCCAGTAGGAAAAGTAGCTGTTTTAGGCACACAATTTAATGTGCGGGCATGGGGAAACCAAATGTATATAGAATGTTATGAGGGCAAGGTAAAAGTAAGTCCTATAGCATTAAATAAATCAACTATTTTAATTGCTGGACAATCGGTAATGCTTGAGGGAAAGTTTGTAGATGTGCCGAAACCTATTCAACATACCGAACCATTTTGGACCAAAGGCATTGCCCGTTTTTACGAGGAAGACCTCAATACCGTACTGCAAGAAATAGAACGACAATATGGCGTAACAGTAAAAAGTTCCACGTTTAATCGCCAATTTTCGGGCTCATTTAACCACCATAATTTATCAACCGCACTCGAACAAGTTTGTAAGCCTATGGGCTTAAAGTTTCAAATAAGCGATAATAAAAAAGTGGTGACAATTAGCCAATAATAGTGTTTTTTGCTGCGAAAGGATTATTTTTGTAGCATGATGCAAAAAATTTTTCTTATTCTTTTGCTTGGTTTACTTGGAATGTTAGTGCCATACGACGAATTAGAGGCACAAAATACGTCCTTTAAATTTTCGCAAACCAGTATTGCAGAAGTTATTCAAAAAATAGAAAATAATACGGATTTTACTTTTAACTACGATCCAGCACACCTAAACGGCTATACTTTTACAGGCAAACTCAACTTTAACGAACCTCAAAAAGCCCTTCTACAACTCCTCTACCCTACGCCACTTATATTTGAAATATTCGACCAAAATATCCTGCTCCTCCTGCCCGAAAAACAAAGCTACCGCATTTGTGGTACACTTAAAAACGAAGCCAACTCCACCACCATTCCTTTTGTTAATATTGCCCTTGCCCATAGCACACTAGGCACACAAACCGATGAAAATGGTTATTTTGAATTGACGGTAACGGCTTACAAAAACGAAAAAGTAAACATTTCGCACCTAGGCTATTATGATAAGTATTTGTTTTTACAAGACTTTGATTTGCTTAACTGCCCACCCATTCTGCTTCAATCTAACACCCACAAATTAGGCGAAATTATTATTATTGATAATTACTTATTAGAAGGCGTAACAGAAGGAGAAGCCTATGGAGCTTTGCGTTTAAATTATGAAGAATTATCTCGCAACAATGCGACCTTAGAACACGATATTTTAAAAACCATACAATTATTACCAGGCATTTCGAGTATTGACGAAAGTGCCACCAATTTACAAATTAGAGGAGCAACTCCCGACCATAATTTAATTCTCTGGGAAAATGCGCCCCTTTACGATCCAGGGCATTTATTTGGGATGATTTCGTCTGTTAATCCTTTTGTGGTTGATGAAGTAAATGTATACAAAGGCGTAGGCGATCCTAGCTACGATAACCGAGTTGGCGGCATTGTTAATATGTCACTCAGCGATGCCATTCCGAAACAATTTACTGGCGGTATTGGCACAACCCTTACCGAAGCACACAGTTATTTAGCTGTGCCTATTGTAAAAAATAAATTAGCTGTATTACTAGCAGGACGAAGCAATATTAATGGCATTATTAATACACCAACTATTACGAGTTACACCAGTAAACTTTTTCAAGATACTAAAATTGAAGATGCACAAATAGAAGCAGAAGAAGGCGATAGAGCAAACGAACAAACCCTTATTTTTTACGATATAAATACCAAATTATTATGGCAACCGAACGAAAAAATAAAATTAAAAGCCAGCCTATTTAATAGCCAAAATAACTTTACCTACTTTTCCGAATTATATAATGCCGAATATGAATCAACTGATCAGGTGTTATTTAAATCGCAGGCAGTTAGCAGTAGTTTAGCATTTAGTCCTCATAAAAAAGCGACTTACGAATTGGCTTATATTTATTCTTCTTATGAAAACAATTATTTTTTTAATTTTATAGAAACCGAAGATGACACCCCTATTCATCAAAATTACATTTACAATGATATTATTGATGCGTCCTTTAATTTATCTGCCAATTATTTATTAAAAGATAATTGGGAATGGAAATTAGGCTATAGTTTTAATAAGAAAAAAGTACAATTTGATTATGTTCTTTTAGAGGATTATTTTTATCAATACAATGACAATAATTATGTAGAAGGTCGTTTTCATAATTTATTTAGTGCGATTCATTTTAATCGAAAAAAACTAAATATTAATGGAGGCATTCGTGTAACGTATTACGAAGAAGAATTTGATTGGGATTTTTCGCCAAGAATTAATTTACAATATGCCATTAATAATAAGTGGAAACTTAAAACTAGTGCTGGAGTTTTTCATCAATACATCAGTACCTTAAAAGAATTTGGCTCTAACGATTTGGGCGTGAGTAATCCTGTGTGGGTACTAAGTCGTACAGAAAGTGGCGCATCTTTAAAAGCACAAAAACTAGCCGTTGGCACTGTATTTCATCACAAAGGTTGGCTAATAGACTTAGAAGCTTATTATAACTATACCGATGGCCTAAATACTCACGCACCGCTTATTAATAGTGATATTTTTATTGAAGATATTCTTCTAGGTAGTTCCGAAGCAAGGGGCATTGATTTTTTACTCAGAAAAAAATGGAAACACTACAGCTTTTGGATTAATTATGCCCTAGGAAAAACAACTTATTTTTTTCCAGATTTATACGACAGTCCATTTTTAGCAAGCAATGATCAACGGCATAATTTAAGCTTTATGCAAACCTTCAACTATAAATCATTTGATGTTTCTTTAAATTGGCAAGTACGTTCTGGCTTACCTTTTTCTGAACCTTATGATATTTGGGAAGAATATGATGAGGAAGAAGACGAAACTTATTATGGCTTAGATTATGAGGCTTACAATAATCATCATTTTGATTTCTATCAACGTTTAGATTTAGGTATTCACTATCGCCCAACTTTTAAATCTCCTAGATACAAAGCAGAAATTGCTTTTTCTATTATCAATCTAATTAATAAAACCAATATTTTTTCTAGGGATTATTTTGTAGATGATATTGTGGAAGAAATAGAAGTGGATGGAGAGCTAGAGGAAGTAATTGTTGGCTATGAAGCTGTTTATATTGAACGCAGTTTATTAAAACGTACTCCGCAAATATTGCTGCGTTTTTCTTGGTAGGAAAAGCTTGTTTTTTGTGGAAAAGACTTACTATTTCTTTAAGAAATAGTAAGTCTAAATGTTGTCACCAATATAATTATTCGTATCGAATTTGTATAAAAAAATTACAATTATTTATAAAAGATGTATAGCTAGAAGCCAGCCGCTTAAAGACCGTTACGCTCCAGCCAAAAGGCTGGACCGGGCGTTCTTTTTTTTTACAAAAAAAGGAACGCAGGGTCAAGCGTGTCGCTTGAGCCGTTTGGGTTTCAAGCCTGTGGCTTGCGCCTAAAAGTGCAAACTGCTTCGATAAACATATCCTATGAATATAATTATTCGTATCGAATTTGTTTAAAACTCATATCCTATTGGCTCACCTTCGTAATTTTTCGGCTCGTTCTGGTTCGGGTTCCTAGTGTTAAAGCATCTAAAATATACATACCATCTGGTAATGGGCTTAAATCAACTGTAAATTGATTTTTTCCTGCTTTTATTTGCGCTACATTTCTCATGATTACTTGTCCTTGTAAATTGCTAATGGCGTAATTAATTCCATCTGCTATCTCGCTGTAATAATCAAAAGCAATTTGTCCTTTAGTTGGGTTGGGATATATTTTAATTAACTGTTGTTCTGGGCGCATATCTTCTAAAGCGGTTACTCCATCCTCTAAATTAAAACTTAAACGAGGGCTTACCATCACTTCTTCATCGCACTCAAAACTTATAAATGCCTCGTAATCTAAGGAAGCATCTGCTACTGTTATTTCAAACTTAGTATCACTTGTAGAGTCCGTATTTATTGTTGGCTCATCTTTAACTCCCCAAGTAATTTCATATATGTAGTGGTCTTCTCCATCTTCCACTTCCCATTCAACCGTAACAATGTGTTCCAATATATTTGTTACGTCTAAATATTCAAACTCTGGACATTCATCTTCTTCTTCTCCCCCAGTTCCTCCACTACCTTCGCCAAGTGTGGTAAAATTCAATATTTCCGATTCATATTCTCCATTCCCACATTCGGTAAATAGGCTAAATTCAAAATAAGTGCCGCTAGGTAAATCGGTTAATTCTACTTCTGTTGCTATATCCGATTCGGCAAAACCAAATATCTCTAAATCATCATTCCAGTATTCTAGGGCATAATACATCCCTTGTCCATCCCAACTAATTAATGCGCTATTATCGGTTACGGTTTCTACAATTATTTCCTGTGGTTCTATACAAACAAAATCATCAATAATAAGATTGTTTTCTGGTCGGGTAGGCGAATCGGGTAATAAATTAAATTTAATTTCGGCAATGCCCGAACAAGTTGGATGACCATGATTACTTACAGCAGTTACTAAAATATAACGAGCTTGTATGCCTACTAAATCAGGCCCCGCAAAACCACCATAAACCGCTGTTCCTTGCGCTTGCGGAAAATTTGTTTCTCCAAAATAAGTCCAGTTAGTACCATCATTAGAGTAATCAATTTTCACCAAATTAAAACCCTGATTTAACTTACTAGGATCGTTGCTATTCCATACCCAAGTTTTAGATAAATCTCTTGTAGCACCTAAATCGTATTGTATCCAATGACTAGCACCATACGCTGCTTTGGGATTTGTTGTTGCTGTACACGAAGCCCAAGTATCTAACCAAATACTGGCATCTTCTGTGTAGCAATCGGATTGTGCTTGTGCTATTCCGAATCCTAAAAATAGCATTAAAGCGGTTAATATAATTTTATGTTTCATTTTATTTTTTGGTAACACTTCCATTTCAATATAGCATTCTATAAATACACTATTGATAGTCAATTACTGGTGTTTTGATTATATAATTAACCTTAGTAACCAGCACCTTTGTGCAACAGAAAAAAAGAGCGAATTATCGTTCTTATAGTAGGTCGAAGTAACTGTACTTTCAATCTCTAGATTGAAAGCAAAAGCCAATATTTTGATGTTCGTAATTAACTACCGAGCAGCAAGTCTTTTACAATTGTATTACGAATACTTAAATAAAGTGCTTCGACTATCTGTTATAATACTTATTGGCAGATCAGGTAAGCTGTATTCTATCTGGAGATAGAATGTACAGGTACTTCAAACCTCGTTTTGTTGTATGAATACTTAGTTACGAATAATGTCTTTTTATTGTACCCAATCTGAAGCCGAAAAACAACCTCCAAGGAGGAATTTAGCTTTGTCTAGCGAATAGCAAGAACATTGTTTTAAGTGTAATTACTGTTTAGTTTGTATTGAAATAGAACTGCCTTATTTTTTAATTTTTTTTTAAACCTCCATTTTACATATCCATAAACCCAATAGGTGGGCTGCTAGAAAAAACATCATAAAAATTAGCTATATTAGGAAATAAAACAGCTAAATCAGATTTGGGTACGCCGTACCACAAGGCTAATTCTGCAAAATATTCATCCGTAGAAATCTGCGGGATTAACACACCGCCACCAATTTCTAAATCTCCATCTAAAGCTAAACTTGGGTAAGAGCCGTAAATTTCTTGTCCTTTTACTTTGCTGCCCATTACCATTACATTACCGCCCCAAGCATGGTCGGTTCCATTGCCATTAGAGGTTAGGGTTCTTCCAAAATCGGAGATGGTAAAGGTGGTTACATTATCTTGGATATTCATCTCCTCTAAAGCTGTTTGAAATTCGCTCATGGCCTTGCTTACTACGCCCAACATTTGCGACTGAATATTAATCAACTCATCGTGGTGATCCCAGCCATCGTAGCGCACAAAAAAGGTTTGGCGTTTTAAGCCTAATTGTTCTCTAATTTTAATGGTACGAGCTACCATTTTTAAACTTTCTGAAAGTTCGTTGGCAGAAAAAGCAGTCGTTAAAGTAGAGGTGTTTAAAGACGCACTGAATAATTCGTGGGTATTTTGACTGGCTTTTACTACATCCGCATAAGTTTTTTTAAAAATATCTTGATATTGATATTCCAATAAACTGTTTACTGCTTGTGTTTTAATTTGTTCAAATGGTTCTGGTGTTCCATAGCCAATAATTCCTAGGCTGCCTGTACCTGGTAAAATACTGTACTCGGCTGCTTCTGTACCCAACTGAAAAATATTTTTGCCCGATAAAGAAATATTCATGGAAACATTTTGATTGGTATTCGCTGCCTGCACCATATCGGCTAAACGACCGCCCCAACCCGTTGCATAGGTTGTTTGTGGTACAGAGGTTTGCCATTGCTGGTCTTGGTCGGAATGCGAAAACAAACCAAAGGGTAAACTATTACCTGCTTCGTAACTGCTTTTGGTTGTTGGCGCAACCAGCGTTCCTACATTGGATAAAATTGCCAACTTACCTTCGTCAAATAAATTCTTTAACTCAGGCATAGAGTTGTGAAGCCCTAAAGTTTTTTCATTATACGTCAGCGGATTTAAGTTGGTAACTGCACTTAATGGCAAAGACATATTGCCTCTTGTTGTTTGGTATTCGCTGAA
Source organism: Bacteroidota bacterium (assembly GCA_020630215.1). Taxonomy (GTDB): domain Bacteria; phylum Bacteroidota; class Bacteroidia; order Chitinophagales; family UBA2359; genus JAHDBT01. The sequence continues at coordinate 8,573 of JAHDBT010000108.1, read as the reverse complement.
ATGCTCGCCGCTAGTTGGCACTAACATATTAAAGGAATCGTTGCCCCCTCCTAGCATAATGCACACTAATGCACGATAATCTTCTTCGTCGGGCGGCATAAAAGCAGTGTTTGCTGCTGCACTTGTCAGCGATGCCGCATTCATGGATTGTAAATTAAAAAGGGTAGAGAAAAAGGTAGCGGAGCCAATGGCTGCACAACTCATGGTTCCCAAAAACTTACGGCGACTATATGAATTTTGATTTTTATTTTTTGACATGATTTGAATTGTTTAATTGTTGTACTGCTAAATTGTTAATTGCTGTACTGCTAAATTGTTAATTGCTGAATTTGTTAGCTATTTTAAAATATTATAATCAGGAGAAACATAGATAAGATAGATGGCCATTTTTAGTTTTTCGTTTGGCTCCTCTAATTCCTCAAGGGCTTGTTTAATAATGAGTTTGGTATTAGGAGTTAGCAAGCCATTCGCTAGTAAAATATCTAGGTAATCAATGAGTGCATCACTATCATCTGTTAATGGTAATACTGTTGAATAATCCATTACATACGGTACTCCATCTTCTTCTAAATCCCATTCCCAAAAAGGTTCTTCCTCTTCAATACAATAGTAGCCAAGATAACCTCTATTAATGGTTCTAAAGGTCATATCATTAATGCCGCCAATGGCATTGGTGGTATTTAATATTTGAAATTCGGGTCCTACCAAATAGTTTTGTCCTATAGGGCCTTGGGGGGAGTAATGGGGTAAATAAAAGTTAAATACACTTGGTGCTTCTAAAGGACTTTGACCAGTTAATAATCTATAACATTCGTTGTCGCTATAAAAATCTCCATTGGTATTGGGGCTCATTTGAAAAGCTTTTAAGAAGTTCATAGTTCTAACAAGTGGTTCCCTTAATTTTCCAAAAGTGTAGGTATCGGTAGGGGTGCAAGTACGTGCTTCGGGATGTAGTAGAATGGCACTGATAACGGCTTGAAAATTATTGGTTTCGCTAGGATTAAATACCGCTACCACATCCGACACATAAGTAGGACTTGGATTAGAGGTCGTCATCATTTTGATGAGCGATTTGCAAATAAAAGGAGCTGCATTTTGATGGTTGGCAAGGTGTTGTATGGTTTGTTCTACATCTACCATACCAGGTTGATTGGCAGGTAAAACCACTCCATTGAGTAATACTTTGGAGCTGGTATCGTGGTAATTTTGATACATTTTCATGGGTGTAAGTATCATGGTCGAAAAACTTTCTGTTTCTTCGAAATGTCCAAAATAGCCTTCTTCTGTACCATCTGCTAAACCTGTAAATACTTGGGCAAACTCTTTGATGTCGTTGTTATTATAGGTAGGAATAAAATTACCGTCTGCATCATACGCCCTTGTTCCGTCAGGATTTAATTCCCATAATCCGATGCTGAAAAGCTGCATAATTTCTCTGGCATAATTCTCGTCGGGGTGAATGTTTAGCGCAGGGTTGGCTTTAGGATTACCAAAGTGAGATAAAAACATACCCATAGCTGGGCTTAGGGTGACATCCATTAACAGGGTTTCGTAATTACTGTACACATCCGTTGCCAACATATCATAGTAATTCGCAGAAATTTGTCCCCAGTCTTCAAACAAATCGGAGTTGGTATTAATAACCATAATTTGACTCCAAATAAAAGCCATTCGTTGGCGCAGTAAATCGGGCGATTGTAAATTGTTGTCTAACCAAGAAGTACGAAAAAAAAAAGACCAAACATTCGGATTAACACCTAGCTCTTCCCCTTCGTCTAATTCCAGATACTGCTCGCTATGTTTGTACATTTCGGCATGGGTGTAGGCTTGTGGTAAGGCAAATTGCTCTTGCAGCCAAGCCGCTTTCCCCATTGCTGCCACCATTTCAATTGTTGACCAATCAGCACCAAAAGTACATTGTGCTAAAAACCGAGAAGCATCTTTTAGCTGTTCGGGTTCCTGAATATCAAAGCCATCTACTGTTTGTTGGCCAGTAGCTGCGGTGCTGTTGGAGCTTGTGGTAACGGTGATGAGTTTATCGTGTCCTGCCCCTATAAAATCTTCATGCGAAAAATTTTGGGCGTTTAGGAGACTACTTACTAGGAGCAAGCAGCCGAAGGCAATAAAAAGTTGTTTCAGAATCATAATCAAACCAGTTTTTAATTTTTAAGGACTGTGTTTGTATATGAAACCGTTTAGTTGGGTTTTACCCTACTGGGGAAGTGATTTTTTTTTCAAATGGTGGATTTAAGGTTGCTGAGGAATGGTGCAATTAGAAAAAACAAAAAATCCCTTTCTACTTACTAATTTCAGTAGAAAGGGATAGCTGTTTATTGATTATTTCGTATTTATCAATCCTTAGCGCATTACGCATCAAGCTTAGTCTGATTGTAGTTTAGCTAAAAGGCGTAAAATTTCGATGTACAACCATACTAGGGTTACTAGTAAGCTAAAGGCTGCGTACCATTCCATGTATTGCGGTGCACCTTGTTCGGCACTGCTTTCAATAAAATCGAAATCTAGTACCAAGTTTAAGGCTGCAATACCTACTACAAATAAGCTAAAGCCAATACCAAACATACCAGAACTGTGAATCATTGGTATTTGTATACCAAAAAAGCCCAGTATAAAGGAGGCTACATATACTAACATAATGCCGCCTGTAGCTGCCATTACACCTTTTTTAAAGCCTGCTGTTGCTTTAATCATACCTGTTTTATACAGCATCAACATAGAGCCTAAAACGGCTAAGGTTAAGCTTACCGCCTGTATAACAATACCTGGAAATTTAGCTTCTAAAATAGACGAAAATGCGCCTAAAAATAAACCTTCGAGTAAGGCATAAGCTGGGCCACCAAATTTTGCCCATGTTGGTTTAAAACTGGTTGCTATTGCTACAATTAAACCACCTATTGCGCCACCTATTGCAAGCGGCATTGCGGCTGCCCCCATTTGCCATGTTATAGAGGCTGTTAAGAGGGTTAATGCTAATAACATAAAGGTTTTGTTTACCGCACCTTGAACGGTCATAACACCCATGCCCGGCTGAATAGTAGCGGACTGTTCGGCGAATATGCTTTCTTTTAATACAGGATTACCTGATTTCATACCCAAATAAAGTTTTTATGGTTGAATTTATTAATTTTCAATTGATGGGGCTAAAATACTAAATTATCCCCAATATTTGGCTTATTTATCTAATCCATGCCTATTATTTTTTAATAGAAGGAAGGAAGTATTAGGAATAGACCATCATAAGCATGTTAACTACTTTTCCCGTTTAGACAAAAAGCTCCAATTACCATAACATTACAGTAACTCATTTAGTTCCGCATTTACGAAAAAAATCAACTGCCACAAACCGCCATAATTGCCTGCTTTATTTGTAGATGTGTTACGGGTGTATTATAGTTGGCTTCCCCAATAGTATTAAGCAAACTAAAGTTCAATTGTCCTGCTTCATTTTTTTTATCGTTTTTAAGATAGGCAAGTATTTCGGGCAATTGTTTAGGCTGTATAGGATAGGCATTGTAATGCGCTTGTAGATACTTACTAGCCGCTTGCTGTTCATTTGTTGCTAAATGGCTTAACTGTTCAGAAAGATACAGTTCTGCTCTCATGCCAATAGCAATCGCCTCGCCGTGTAGCAAAGGTTCAGTATCGTGTGCGAGGGAGTAGCTTTCGATGGCATGACCGATGGTATGCCCAAAGTTTAAAATTTTACGCAAACCTTGCTCGTAAGGATCGCTTACTACAACCTGTTTTTTAATTTGTAGCGAATGGTAAATAATACTTGTCCAATCTATTTGATGGATGTTTTGGGCGGTAATGTTTTGTAATTGTTCCCAATAATTAGCATCCGCAATTAGGGCGTGTTTAACAATTTCGGCAAAGCCATTACGGACTTGACGTTTGGGCAATGTTTTTAGAAACTGTGGATCGATAAAAACCGCTTTGGGATTTTGAAAAAAACCAATAATGTTTTTTACATGCTTAAAATCAATGCCTAACTTCCCTCCTACGGATGCATCTACTTGTGCTAGTAAGGTGGTAGGTATTTGTACAAAATCAATTCCTCTTTTGTAAGAAACGGCACAAAAGCCGCCCATATCACCAATTACTCCTCCACCTAAGTTTATCAACAATGCCTTGCGGTCGGTGCCCGCTTGTAATAAGCTATTCCATATGTGCATACAAGTATCGAGGGTTTTATGAATTTCTCCGCTTTGTATTTCAATAATATTGGCATTTACAAGTATTGGTATATTGGCAAGCACTATGGGCAAACAGTGTTGTTTTGTATTTTCATCTACTAAAATATGAATGCTAGAATAGGATTGACTACCTAGGTAATTTTGGAAAGGCTGCGTAAAATCTCCTAGGTGAATGTTGTAATTTTTTAGCGCAATGAGCTTGGATTGATTTGGCATAAATATGTTGGATTTAATGGTGATTGTGGTTAGTAAGAGCTGCAAAATAAAAAACACCCATAACTAGTAAAAATACCAGTTATGGGTGCGACTTACATTTACTGAAGCGATGTAAATCTGTTGTTTAATTTTAAAAGCGTTGGATTTTTAACGAGCAATAAATGTTTGCGTTGTTGTCCAAGCTTCTGGTTTGGCTTTAAAAAGTGGTTTTACTTTGGGCCAAACCGTCCGAAAAAAATCGGATGTTCGATACTGTTCGAGTGCTTCAGAATTTTCCCAATGACTAATGGTGAAAAAAATCGTTGAGTCCGCTTGATCGTTAAGTAATTCGAGGTGTTGACACCCTTTGAATGCTCGAATTTGGGTTTTGTTTTTTTCAAACATTTTCAAGAAATCAGCTACTTTATTTGCTTGAAACTGCATTTTAACAATTCTCAAAATTAGTTGGGGTGTTTTCATATCGGTAGTAGGGTCTGTTCACATTAAAACTGGTGTTACCCTACTGTCAATTTTTTTAACCATGTTGGTTAAAGTTGGACGACCGCCTACCTCTGTAAATTGTTTTGCTCCATCCATAATCATGTTTTCAATTGTTTGCATCCATAAAACGGGTGCGGTTAATTGAGCAATGAGGTTTTCCTGAATTTCGTCAGGGTCGGTAGTAGGACGAGCATTTACGTTTTGGTAAACAACAGCTTGTGGTTTTCTAAACTTAGTTGCTAAAATAGCAGTTTTAAGTTCTTCTTTAGCAGGTTCCATTACAGGCGAATGAAAAGCACCATTTACTTTTAGTTCTAGCACGGTACGTGCGCCAGCTTCTAGTAATAGCTCTTTAGCCATACTAACACCTTTACGAGTTCCCGAAATTACCAATTGCCCTGGGCAATTATAATTAGCGGGTACTACGATTTCGTCGGTAATAGATTTACAGATAACTTCTATAATTTCGTTATCTAAACCTAATACAGCAGCCATTGTAGAATCTTGTGCATCGCAAGCTTTTTGCATTGCTGCTGCACGAGCTTTAACAATACGCAATCCATCAGCAAAAGTGATTGCCCTTACTGCAGCTAGTGCAGATAGTTCGCCTAGTGAGTGGCCAGCAATCAGTTCTGGTTTAAAATCTCTTGTTATTCGGGCCTTAATAACCGAATAAGTAAAAACAGCGGGTTGAGTGATACTTGTTTGCTTTAATTCTGCGGCAGTTCCATCTACCATTACTTTGCTAATATCAAAACCTAAAATATTTTTAGCAATGTCGAGGTATTCGGCAGAATGATCCGAAAAATTTAGCAACTCTGTACCCATGCCTACGCGCTGTGAGCCTTGACCTGGAAAAATGTACGCTTTCATTGGTGAAATTGGTTAGTTGGTAATAGCAGTTGTTCTTTCACTACTAATTACAGTGTTGAAATAATATTACAGTATCTAAAATATATATAGTGTTCTTTATTTTATTGTTGTTGTTAAGCTGCGTTAAGGCTTTTGATTTGGGTACAGGCATATAATGTTAGTGGTATTAGAACAAAAGCAAAAACAAGGTTATACAGGCTAACAAATTTGTATATTTATTTGCTTATATTAAAGTACGAGTATACGGGTTTTAAGTTCTAATTTTCCACAAAAAAAAATCCAGAATGAGTGCTTTTTGCCTTATGAATGATAAATGATAGTTTGCATGGATAGCATGGCTTAGGCAAAATGAATAAATTAGTATGGGTTGGCATTAAATAAAGCTTGACTATTTTGCTTATGGCAAGAATAACAAACTTTCTTAAATTTTTCGTAACAAAAAAGTAAAATTCCAATACTTTTTTGCAATACCTCCCCTATAATCTTAGTATTTAGCAAACATTTATCGGGCTATTTTCATTATCTACTTACCATATTTAGTAACGCATAAAAAATAAATCCGTCATTTCTACTTGATCTTTTGCACTTATCCTGCGTTGCAAATACTCGCCGTAGCTTAGGCTATGGCTGCGTTTTGCGCCTTGTCTAAGCACAAAACCTCTACGTACAAATTGTCGGATTTATTTTTTAAACGTTACTTAAACTTAAATCTAATAAGTGGCTTTCCTTTAAGTTTTTTTTTTACGCGCCTAATTAATGTTATGTAAACAACTCACTGAATAAAATTTTTTGAAAACTGTACCTATTAAACACAGTAATTGAAGCCGAAATATAGGCATTATTTCCTGCATATCAAATTTTGCAAGACAATAAATTTCAACGTTTTCTGTTGCCAACTCTAAAGCTTGCACAACGAATTCATTTCTAGCAAAATACAGTACCTATTTCCACATTTCCTTATGGTTGATTATCAGTCTTTTTCTTCTTCCCCAAAGTACTCTACATAGATATTTTCGGTTTCGTACAGCCGAATGCAATGCAATTGACAATTTTTGATTTTAGGAGCTAACTCTTTCCATATTGCCATTACAAAGTTTTCGGTAGATGGTAAAATATCTTGCATAAAATCTACATCGAGGTTTAAGTTGCGATGATCGACCTTTTCTATTACCGATGCTCGAATAATATTACTCAGTTCTTTTGCATTCATTACAAAGCCCGTATTAGGGTCGGGTTTGCCTTTTACGGTTACAAATAAGTGGTAATTATGTCCATGCCAGTTTTGGTTGGCACATTTACCAAATACCTCATCGTTTTGGGCTTCCGTCCAAGCAGGATTGTAGAGCTTGTGAGCTGCATTAAACCGTTCTCGCCTTGTTAAATAAACCATCGCTGTTTTGCCCTTCCGTTTCTAGGTGATTAAATCTGTTTATGCCGCAAAATTAATCATTTCAAAACTAAGCACACTAGTTGCTGTACAATTTTTACTAAATTTGACGATTAAATCCAATAATCCTTAATTGAGTCTTCTGAAAAAAGCCTAAAAATAGTATACTTGATTTAATTTCGTAAGACGTTAATGATTAAATACGCAGGTATTTTATCTAGTAAGATATACTATTTCTTTTCTAAACGACCTTTTTGCAGTGAACTCTTAATTGTTTACCATGAAAATACTGCTCGTTGTTGCTACAGAAGCTGAAATAATGCCTTTAAAAAAACATTTAAGCTTACAAGATACTACTGCTACACAAACAGTTGTTTCTAAGCAATGCTATCAATATACCTATGGTAAACAAAAAATAGATATATTGATAACAGGTGCAGGCATTTTAGCAACTAGTTTTTGGCTAGGCAAAATGCTATTAAAAGAGCAATATAAAGTGGTGATAAATGCTGGGATTGGAGGCAGTTACAATTATAACTTAAAAATAGGCGAAATAGTTCACATAAAGCAAGAAGAAATTGCAGATTTAGGGGCAGAAAACGACCAAACCTTCCTTCCTTTAAAAACAATGCCTTTCTTTGATGCCGATGCCCCTCCTTATCGATCAGGTATTTTGCATCACGATGGCAATACTTTACTTCCTGCGGTTTATAAACTTCCACAGGTAAATGGCATTACGGTAAATAGGGTTAGCGGTTCTCAAAAAACCATTTTGCAAAATCAACAATTGTTTAATCCTACTGTTGAAAGCATGGAAGGTGCAGCCGTTTTTTATGTGGCCTTAATGCATGGTGTTCCGTTTTACCAAATTAGGGCCATTTCTAATTATGTAACGGTGCGAGATACTAGTACTTGGGATATACCGCTTGCTATTAGGAATTTGAATGACTATTTAATGAAGGGAGGAATCATTGAAAATTTAAAATCGAAGAGTTAGAAATTAAAATTTATTTACTTGCTGATGTAAGATTTTTTGATACTTGGGGATGGTAAAAAATAAATTTACAAATTTCCGCAAAAAAATTTTCTAATAGACAAGGCGCAAAATAGGAGCGTGCGATTTTTACGCAGTAAAATAGGAATGAGTGATTTTTGCACAGCAAAATAAATGCATTTTGATGCATTTAAACGGAATGAACCGCTTGCGGAGAAAGGCGATATTTAAGCTAAGTGAACCGCTTGCGGATAAATAGCAGCGCTATTACGAGTATTTGTAACGCAGGATATTGGGAAATATCGAAGTGGAAAATGTAAATTTATTTTTGCACCATTCCTTGGAAGCATTCAATAAAAAACCCCTAAGCCATTACTGACTCAGGGGTTTGAAAATTAGATACGTTTTG
>JAHDBT010000107.1 GCA_020630215.1 Bacteroidota bacterium | reverse complement strand
AGCACAAAACCTCTACGTACAAATTGTCGGATTTATTTTTTAAACGTTACTTAGCAACTTATTTTTTACGCAAGATACACTTTTTTAGCAATGGATGAATTGTGTAACTTTAAATTGTTTTTCCATGAAAGACTTTTAGCTTAAGGAGCTTTTATTTTAGAAATATTTCTCCTTTCTGGTAACGCTCTGTTTACTTACTAGTATATACCTATAGACTAGGAGTAATTACTAGATTGGGTAATTGTTAAACAATAATAGCATATCTTAACGAGCCGCCCAATCTTTTAAACAATTACGTCTAGCATGAATCTTAGAAAACGTCTATGTAGTAGAACACTCAACTTTATCACTTTGCAGTGCTACTACTAGTAATAAGGGAGTTGGTATTTATACTGGCTTCCTTTTTTTATTTTTGTCTCCTCCTATAAGTACCTGAACTTTTACCTAAACATACGTTTACCAATTCGTAGTAGCCGTTTGTTAATTTTTGGAGCGAAATTTGTGGCAAATAAAAACAAAAGACTGTTTCCTTTTACGTATTTTTGCGTTCTAAAACTCCATCAAAACAACTATTACTTTTATCAATTTAATAAACTAACAAACATGGTATCAGCTTCAGCAGCAACAGTGGATAAAATCGCAGCACTTTTAGGCGACAACGCAGGGCATCTTTTAGAACACCAATGCCAAACAATTAGCAAGGAACATCTATATGCACCAAGTGGTGATTTTGTAGACAGAGTTTGGTCGGGTTCTAACCGCAACATACAAACCCTAAGAAGTATACAAAGCCTTTATAATAATGGACGGTTAGGCGGCACAGGTTATGTGTCTATTCTTCCTGTTGACCAAGGATTAGAACACACGGGTGGTGCTTCTTTTGCGCCCAACCCTATTTACTTCGACCCAGAAAACATTATTAAGTTGGCTATTGAAGGCGGTTGTAATGCCGTAGCAACAACTTATGGCGTGCTAGGTTCGGTAGCTCGTAAGTATGCTCATAAAATTCCGTTTGTGGTAAAAATTAACCACAACGAATTAATGACCTACCCACAAAAATACGATCAGGTATTGTTTGGCAGCGTGCAAGATGCCTGGAATATGGGTGCAGCAGCTATTGGCGCAACTATTTATTTTGGCTCGGAACATTCTACTCGTCAACTACAAGAAGTTGCTGAGGCTTTTGAATATGCGCACGAATTAGGCATGGCAACCATTTTATGGTGTTATACTCGCAACAGCGCCTTTAAACAAAATGGTACCGATTACCATGCGGCGGCTGATTTAACAGGTCAAGCCATCCATATTGGTTCTACGATTCAGGCGGATATTGTGAAGCAAAAATTACCAACCAACAATGGAGGATTTACAGCTGTTAACTTTGGCAAAACCAATCCTAAAATGTACACCGAGTTAGCTTCTGAACACCCTATTGATTTATGTCGTTACCAAGTAGTTAACGCCTATATGGGTCGTATTGGCTTAATCAATTCTGGCGGTGCATCAGGTGGCGCATCCGATTTAGTAGATGCCGTAGGAACAGCCGTAATTAACAAACGTGCAGGTGGCATGGGTTTAATTTCTGGTCGTAAAGCATTCCAACGCCCAATGAAAGAAGGGATTGAATTATTAAATGCCATTCAGGATGTATATTTATGTGATGATATTACTTTAGCGTAATATTTTTGCTAAAAAAAAGAAATTTCTTAGCACCATCAGGTAACCTTTTTCATACTTGATGGTGCTTTTTTTTATACTTGTAAATGTAAAAAACACCCTAAAATACCGTATCTTTGAAATATGAAAAATTTACCAATTGGCATACAAGATTTCGAGAAGTTACGTACAGGCGATTTTCTGTATGTAGATAAAACGACCTTTGTACATCGTTTAGTAAACGAAGGAAGTTATTATTTCCTATCTCGCCCACGTCGCTTTGGTAAGTCCTTATTATTATCTACCTTAAAAGCGGTATTTCAAGGAAAAGAAGAATTGTTTAAAGGCTTATTTATAGAAGATAAATGGGATTGGGAAACGACTTATCCTGTTGTGCATATTTCGTTTGCTAAATTAGATTACCAAGGAAAAGGTTTAGAAAAAGCCTTGCTAGATTTACTTGCTCATCAAGCCGAACAACATCAAATAAAATTAAAAGAACCAACACTAAAAAGTCGTTTCTCGGAATTAATAAGTTCCTTATCACAAAAACAAAAAGCCGTTTTACTAATAGACGAATACGACAAACCTCTTATTGATTATTTGGATAAGGAGCGTATACCACAAGCAAAAGCGAATCAAAGAATATTAAAAGCTTTTTATTCCGTTATTAAAGATAACGACCCTTATTTAAAATTTGTATTTATTACAGGTGTGTCTAAATTTAGCAAAGTCAGTATTTTTTCGGATTTAAATAATTTGCAAGAAATCACTTCCCATTGGGACTATGTAGATATATGTGGTTATACGCAAGAGGAACTAGAAAGCTATTTTAAACCTTATTTCCCTAAAGCTATGCAACGCAATAAGTGCGATGAAAAAACCTTGCTTGCCGAACTCAAACAATGGTATAATGGCTACAGTTGGGATGCTCGTATTCCTGTTTATAATCCTTTCTCTATTTTAAATTTTTTTTCAACTGGGCAATTCCGCAATTATTGGTTTAAAACAGGCACACCAACTTTTTTAATTAATTTATTAAAAGAGCGATTTATTTACAATTTCAATAAAGTAGAAACTAGTCTTTCTGCTATAGAAAATTATGATTTAGACAACTTAGATACCATTCCGCTTTTGCTACAAACAGGCTACTTAACCATTATTAAAATTGAAGGCAATTTTACCATTTTGGACTACCCCAACCGAGAAGTAAAAGAATCGATGATGGAAAATTTATTGGCTGGATTTAGGCACGATTTTTCTACCAATAGTTTGCCAATTATCCGCAATATTAATCATGCTTTCCAACAAGATAATTTCGTCGCAATTATCGAATACCTCAACCATACTTTTTCTACCATTCCTTATCCTATTTTTTTAGCTAAAAAGGAAGCCTATTATCACTCGCTCATTCATTTATCATTCACCTATTTAGGATTGTTTACACAAAGCGAAGTGAATACTAGCAGAGGACGCTGCGATACAATCGTGCATACAGATACACATATTTATGTGATGGAATTTAAACTCAATCAAAGTGCTAAAGCTGCCCTAACACAAATTAAGGATAGAGGTTATCCTGATGCTTTTCATCAACAAAATAAGAAAGTGGTATTGGTAGGAATTAATTTTAACAGCGAATTAAAAGCAATTGACGATTGGAAAGAAGAAGTAATAAACATATCATAGGCTCTAAACTAATAACAAAATAACATACATGCCCTACGAAATAGAAAAAAAATTTCTAGTAAAAAACAACACTTGGAAAACAAAAGCCACTGGCATACTTTTTCAACAAGGGTATCTGTTTGCCGAAGAGAATAAGGTAGCACGAATACGCATTGCAGGGCCACAAGCGTGGCTCACCATTAAAAGTAAAATTAGTGCGATAAAACGCTTGGAGTTTGAATACCCGATTCCATTAACCGACGCACAGGCAATGCTACAATTGTGTAAAAAACCCATTATCAGCAAACACCGCTATACCTTTCCTTATGCTCCTCCCCACTCCTCCTCCGCTACCACAACTCCCCAGCATTTATACTGGGAAGTAGACGAATTTCACGCAGAAAATAAAGGATTAATTATAGCCGAAATTGAAATCCCCCACGAAAATTACACCTTACAACTTCCTAGTTGGATAGGAACAGAGGTAAGCGAGGACCCTCGCTATTTAAATGCCAACCTCGCCAAACATCCTTATACAAAGTGGTAAAAAGTGGGTAAATAATAATCTATCCTACTTTTACTTTTATAGATAGAAAAAGACTATCTTTGCAGTACATTCAAAAGTTCAAATATTCTCTCCTATCTACTTTTTATAACTGCTGCTTGTTCTCCTTTCCTGTAAGTATACAACAGGGAAGCGACTCTTTATGCAAATACACATTACTCCTAACAAAAAACATTTCTCAGAATGAAAAAAATGCTACTTTTTTTAATGTGCTTTGGTGTGCTATATCTAAGCACCTCCTCCCTACAAGCACAAGATGCCTACGATATTTCGGAAGTAACAACTAATGATGCCGAAGGCCTAGCCGAATCATTAGGCTTAAGTTGCCAACTCACGGGCATTGTACATGGCATAAATATGTTTACCGATGGACTCCAATTTACCCTTATTGACGCAACAGGAGGCATCGCCGTTTTTAGTCCCGAAGTTGTAGATGATTATGCAGTAAGCGAAGGCGACGAGGTAAGCGTTATTGGAATTATTGACCAATTTAACGGACTTACAGAACTCCTCCCAAACAGTATTGAAGTACTAAGTAACAACAACGATTTGGCAGTTCCAACAACGGTTGAGGTGCTTGATGAAGCAACGGAATCGGAATTGATTACCCTAGCCTGTGTTAGCCTTGTTGACCCTAACGAATGGGATGCAGCAGGCGGCGGTTTTAACGTAAACATTAGCGATGGTATCAATAATTACCAAATGCGAATTGATGCCGATACGGACTTGTTTGATGCCGAAGCCCCTACAGGCACCTTTAACCTCACCGGCCTAGGCGGACAGTTTGACCCCGAGGCTCCCTACGACGAAGGTTACCAAATTTTTCCTCGTTATACGACCGATATCGAATTGGTAGGAGGAACAGCAGACGCTGGTTTTACTTATACAATTGATGGTACGATTGTTACTTTTATAGCCGACAACCCAGACCTAGACAGCTATGACTGGGATTTTGGTGACGGGAGCGCAATCGGTGGTCTATACCTACCCAGCCCTACACATCCTTACGAAGACAACAACTTTTACACCGCCTGTTTAACTGTTGAAGCAAGTAGCGTATGTGGTGGTGTAGGAGAGGAAGTAACCCACTGCGAAACCTTTTTAATTGGCGAAATCATTTCCGACTATCCGCTGTATGATATTATAGAGGTAACAGGGATTGACGCAGATGGCGTATCGGAAGATTTGGGCCTGGAATGTGAATTGCGGGGTGTAGTTTATGGCGTTGATTTGGCATTAAACAATACCCGTTTTACCCTCATCGACCCCACCGATGGCATCCGAGTTTTTGCCAATGGTTTTGAGGTGGATTATGAGGTAAACGAAGGAGATAGTATTCATGTAGCAGGTTATATTGACCAAGATGATGGCGTAACCCAAATTGTTGCCGATTCGATTGTGTTTATTAACAATGGCAACGACTTGAAACCCGTAACTACTGTAGCAACATTAGACGAAACCACCGAATCGGACTTGGTGCGGATGGAGTGTATGTACTTGGTTGACCCTGATGAATGGGGCGGTTTAGACGGCGGCTTTAACAGCTTTGATGTAGAAATTACCAATGGCACCGATACCGTGCTACTATATATTGATAACGACGTAGATATTTTTGGCGAACCTGCTCCTAGCGGCGTATTTAATGTAACGGGTGTTGGTGCTCAGGATGATGGCGACGAACCGCTTTTTGACAATTACCAAATCGTACCTCGCTATATGGACGACCTAGAAACAGTGAGTACTATAAATGCTGCTTTTGGTACAAGTGTAAGCGAACTAACGGCTACCTTTACGGCTGTTAATGCTGCCGATGCCCAAAGTGTTTTATGGGATTTTGGCGATGGCACAACCTCTACCGAACTCATTGTAGAACACGAATTTGAAGCGATAAACGACTATACGATTTGCTTAACTGTTTTTGACGATAATACTTGCGGCGGCTTAGAAATTACCAACTGCCAAACCATGACTATTGGTACTTATATTTATGAGATTGGCGAAATTGATGGTATTGATGCCGATGGTGTTGTGGATTCGATTGATGTGTATTGTGAGTTGCGAGGCATTGTATACGGAGGAGATTTAAGCGGTGGTAGTGTCCTCTTTTTTATGCGTGATGAAACAGGAGGAATATTAGCCTATAATGCAGATAATCTTATTGATTATGACGTAATGGAAGGCGATAGTGTGCATATTGTTGGAACGGTTGACCAGTTTAATGGGCAACTGGTATTTTTTATTGATTCGCTTTCCTTAATTGATGGCGGACACCCAATTGCAGAACCAATGACTGTTACAGAACTCAACGAAGAAACAGAATCGGAGTTGGTGGTGCTAGAATGTGTTTCTTTGGTAGATCCCGATGATTGGGGTGGTTTCCAAGGCTTTTTTATAGACGTAACCGATGGAACAAATACTTACACCGTTGAAATAGATAACAGCTCGGAGGTACTTTTTATGGATGCTCCCACAGGAATATTTAATTTGGTAGGCATGGCCTCACAGGATGATGAAGCATTCCCATTATTTGAGGATTACATCATCATTCCTTACTATGAAACGGATATTATACCTGTTAGCAGCGCAGGTACCGATTTCGATTTGGAGGAAATTGACCTCACCCTAAACCTAGAAGCCCTAGAAGCTGCCGATGCGGATGCCGTACTCTGGGATTTTGGCGATGGCACCACTTCTACCGAAATAGCTCCTAGCCACGAATACCCCGAAATTGGGGTATACACCATTTGCCTAACCGTTTACGATACCAACGATTGTGGCAGTTTAGAACTCACCGAATGTACTACTTTACAAGTAGGCAATTTTATTTATGATATTGGCGACATTACCACCGTAGATGATATTGGCGAACCCGATTCGTTAGACGTAAACTGCGAAATACGAGGCATTGTACATGGTGTTAACCTTCGCCCACAAGGTTTACAATTTACCTTAATTGATGCAACTGGCGGTATACAAGTTTATGAAAACAACGATGATTTAGGCTATACGGTACAAGAAGGCGACAGCATTCATGTAGTGGGAGAAGTGGATGAATTTAGAGGAATGACCCGTTTTAATGCCGAGTCTATTGTATACATTAGCAGTGGCAATGATTTGCAAATTTTTACTCCTGTATTTGGTGAAATTGGGGAAGAACATGAATCAGAATTAATTATGCTTACTTGCATGTACCTCGACGATCCCAATGATTGGGGTGGCGGCGGAGGCGGCGGTGGCAATAACATCCTTGTTACTGATGGCACCAACGAATACACCATTAGAGTAGATAATGATACGAATGTTTTTGCTCTTCCTGCGCCAGAAGGTGCTTTTATAGTAATTGGTTTAGGCTACCAAAACGATAATAATGAACCTTATGATGAAGGCTATTCTATTATGCCTCGTTCTACGACAGACATTCTACCGCTAATACTACCAAGCCCAAGTTTTAATTTAACCGCAGCAGGCGCAACTGTAACTGCCAACTACAATACAGAAGGGGAAGTTGCTAGTTATGCCTGGGATTTTGGTGATGGCACGATTATTACCAACGAACCCAATCCTACACATACTTATGCCGATAATGGCAACTACACCATTACCCTCACTATTATTACCAGTTTATGTGCAGAAGAAAGAAGTGCTAGTGAAACTTATAGTGTAAATGTACTTGGCATTAATGATATTACGGATACCAAGAGATTGCTTTTATATCCAAATCCTAGTAGTAATTGGGTAAACATTAGTACCGCTACTAGCCAAGTTATTACAAATGTACAGGTACAAAATGTGCTAGGCGAAACGGTGTTAAATAAGCGCAATACTACTCCACGGCAAAGTTTACAAATTAATATGGAAGCATTTAGTACGGGTGTTTATTTTGTAAGTGTACAACTGCAAAATGGACAAGAAATTGTTAGAAAATTAGTAAAGGAATAAGCAGGCATTTAATCTGGTTTGTTTACATTTCTTATAAAAGGCTGCTAGTGTTTTACTAGCAGCCTTTTTTGTTTGTATACTTACTCCACTAACAACATTTTCCCTTTACTTACCAACACATCCCCTAGCAATACCTGATACACATACATGCCTTTTGCCAGGTTTTTTGTAGGAAGGATATGCTGTCCAGCACCTTGTAGTTTTTGCGTTTGTATTTTACGTCCATTAATATCGTAAATATGGAGGTGATAGGTTTGGGAGTTGGGAAATTCGTAGTTAAATGCCATTTGTTTTTGCTCAGGAATTGCTACGGAGTAAAACTTTACCTCCTCAACCATAAGTTCCTCATTGTTAGTCAGATATCCACAAGTAAGCACTTCAGGGCTTCCATACTCATATTCATCCATTAAGCTTAATAATTCCTCCTCAATTTCGCCGTATTGCCCTTCGCCATTGGTTAGGATGATAATGCCTGTTGAGTCTTGCGGATAGTAGTTGAGCCTAGCTCTTACCCCTGGCATATAACCGCCATGATACCATACTTCGTCATCAGGAAAATGGAAAGTGTAAGTCCAAGTAAGCCCATTCCACCATCCTAGATTTTCTTCTTGCAAACTATAGGGCGTTAACATATCAACTGATTCGGGGCTAAGGATTTGCGACACATCCATGTATCCTCGATTGGTGTAAGCAATTAAAAATTTTGATAAATCGTGGATATTGGTTTTGAGTAATGCAGAAGGATAGGCAGGTAAGCCATAATAACCATAAGGCACATAAGTACCTGCATTATAAGCATAAGGCATGGCAAGTTGATTGGTAGTTTCCGACAGGTAAAACGTAGTTGATTCCATACATAATGGCGCAAAAATATGGGTTTGGCAATACGCTCTAAAATCTATATCCATTACTGTTTCCACCATTAAAGCCAATACCGAAAAGCCCATATTAGAATAAAAATAATTGCCCTCGCCAGGCATTAAAGTATTGGAAAAAAAGCTGCTGCTGTAAAACGCCCCTCCTTCCGTTAATACATCTTCCAAATAAGCATCAAGTGCTATATCCGAATCTCCTTCTGCCAGTAAATCAAATAAAACCGATTCGGGATCTCGTAAACTCGATTTATGTTGCAGTAACATACGTGCAGTAATGGCTTCGTTTGTAAAATTCGGGTTTGTTAACTCAAACGGTAAGTAGTTATTTACATTCGCATCTAAATCAATTTGCCCTGTTTCGTGCATTTGTAAAACAGCGGTTGCTACTACGAGTTTAGATAAGGAGGCGATGGTAAATAAAGTTTGAGTACTTACCGCAGCACCCGTATCAAAGTTGGCCGTACCATAAGCTCCTTGCCATACTATTTGTCCCTTTTTAACCACACAAGCACTCAAACCTGGAATATGTTTTTCCGACATTTCGGCTGCAATAAATGCATCCAAATTGCTAATTTGAGCGTTCAAAATAGTGCGATTACCAAAACCAATCAGCACTAGTGTTACTGCTAGATAAATACCGTATGGTCGTTTCATTTTAGTTGTTTTGTGTTACTGCTCAACATAATTAAAGGAAATAGTTTACTGGTCATCGAGCCTAGTCAAGATGCCCAGTAAACGGGTTTTAAACTAGCGAAAAATTAGCTTGCTATACATCTTTCGTGCATCTCGACTACGCTCGATGACCGAAAGGCGTTTTTTTTTGCGATAGATTAGGGTTATGTTGAATAGTAACGATTGTGTTTTTAGGATTAATGAGCTACTTGGCTATTCAAAATACATTTTTTCCTATGAAAAAAGTAATTCCCCCCTAATCTTTGTTTAAAAGTCCTAGCAATATCAAAATATAAGGCTAATAAATACTTAGTGAAAGGGGATGACCGTTTATTTAAAAGGTTTGTTATCTTTGTAGAATAACCCAGCATCCATATAAAACATCCTCAAAATTATGTTCAAAAAAAACAGCATTTCGCCATCTCCCAAAACTCACTATACTTATTTCAATATAACTTTTGTTCATTTTCTATGTTGCTTACTATTGGTAAGTACACTAGCTAATAGCGCTTGTTTTAATAGAAATAGAGTTCCTAAAGGAGAGGCTCGTCCTCCTGGAAAACCTAGCAATACTGCTAACAATCCTAAACAGGGACAAACGGTAGTAAGAGAACATGGAACAGATAAACTGAAGCCTCAAAATAACAATACTACTACCGAAATTTTTACCCCCAAAACAAACGATTTAGAAAAGCCTGTTAAGAGAGTTGAGCCAGTAAAACTGCAAAAAAACATACAATCGTCTTACGATATTGCGATTATGCTGCCTTTTAATGCTAACAGCTATATTCCTAATGCCAGTTACGATTCGATTCCAGAAAAGTCGGTAATGGCTTTAGAATTATACGAAGGAATGCTAGTAGGCTTAGATCATTTGCAGCAACAAGGCTTACAGCTTACCGCACATATTTACGATACCGAAAAAAAACCATCCAAAGTAGGCCGCATTTTATCTAGCCCAGAAGTACAAGGTGCTGACTTTATACTAGGGCCTATTTACAATAAGCCGCTAAAAACCGTTGCTGCATTTGCTAAAGAAAGAGGGATTTATCATGTTTCGCCGCTTTCTCCTTCTACCAAAGTTACTAGTAACAACCCGTATTATTTCATTGCCAATCCATCTATAGAAACCCATTGCGAAGCCTTGTTTAATTACCTCATGGAAGCCCATAAAAATAAGCATTATGTAACGATTTCTAATGCAACTTCCTCTAAAGAATCTAAAACCGCAGGCTTATTTGCCAGGTTTGCTAGGGAGTATGTTGGCAATGGGGAGTTTAGTGAAGTAAATATGACGCAGCTTAATTACGCATCGCATACGGAAGAGGAAATAGCCGCTTATTTATCGGATACCCAAGAAAATGTAATTATTGTAACTTCCTTTAATGAGCTTTTTATTAATGATGTAATTCGCAAATTGCACATGCTGCGCGACACCTACCGTATTACGCTAGTAGGAATGCCTAATTGGTTAGAAATTTCAAGCCTACAACTCGATTATTTAGCACACCTTAACTTCCATGTAAGCACTCCTTTTTGGGTAGATGAATACTCAGCGGTACATCAGCGTTTTAAGCAAGATTATATTACTCGCTTCCAAACTTACCCATCAAATAATGCTGCTAAAGGTTACGATTTGATTACGCATTTTGGCCGAACATTAAAAGATCATGGTAGCAATTTTGGGCTTTTTTTAAACGAAGTAGCCACACAAGGTACTTACACCAATTACCAATTTGCTCCTGCGGTTAATAACACCTTTAGTTCCCTTACTGCCTCGCCTGATTATTACGAGAACAAATATGTCAACATTTTGCGCTATCGACCTGATTTTATTTTTGAAAAAGTAAAATAATGTTTAAAAAGACCTATATTTAAGCGACCACTCTATTAACTGAAATAAGACCTTTAAAATATGAAACTATTGTTCTATACAAATACTACCCAACATTATTACACGCATTTTTATTTTTTGTTGCTGCTATTATTTTGTTCCTTAGCCAGCAACAATGCGTTTGCCCAATCGGTATACGAAACACAATTTGCTAACCCAAATAGTTTTTGTGATGAGGGCCTATTTTGCACAACCATACAAATACGAGCAGCAAGCAGCGCTGATGATTTTGCAATGGGCGCACATACTTTTTTTGGCAATTACAATGCTGCCGCCATTAATTATCCTAGTTACGAAAGTATTAATTTTGGCAACAGTAGCACTTGTACTACAGCTGGCAATTCTCCTTATAGTGAATCCATTTCGGGAATTGGTTTCGATCCTGTTTCGGGCGAATTTAATATGAGCACCAATATGTCGCAACCCAATATGGGCTGCCCAACTATTACTACTGATTGGGTAGATGTAGGAACTTTGTGTTTTTCTATTTTAGATGTAACACAAACAACAGGGCTTTCTTTTAATCCGCAGCTTACGGTAGTTAACCTTAACGAAAATTTACCCATGCACGAACAAGGCACTCTTTTACCTTTAGATGTGCTAGTAAGTTGTGGCGAAGAATTTGGCGATTCGGATGACGATGGACTTAGCAATGCAATAGAAACAAGTTTAGGAACTGACCCAAATAATCCTGATAGTGATGAAGATGGTTTATTGGATGGAGAGGAAGTTAACACCTACAATACCGAACCACTAGTAGACGATACGGATGGCGACGGCTTACCCGACGGCGCAGAAGTTTTTATCTATTTCTCCGATCCAGCCATTACTGATACCGACGACGATGGCTTAGATGATAATGAAGAAACACTAACAGGCACTAATCCTAATTTAGCCGATACGGATGGCGATGGGCTAACAGATGGAGAAGAGGTAGCACTAGAAACTTTTCCTATAAATCCCGATAGTGATGATGATGGACTAACAGACGGAGAAGAAGTAAATACCTATGATACCAATCCTTTAATTAATGATAGCGATGGCGATGGCTTACAAGATGGGGAAGAAGTAAACGAACACAATACCAACCCTAATGCCTCCGACTCTGACGACGACGGTTTAGCAGATATTACCGAACTCGCCATTAATACCAACCCACTAATTGCCGATACCGACGAAGACGGTTTATTAGATGGAGAAGAAGCCAATGTACACCAAACCAATCCTTTAAATGCCGATAGCGACGAAGATGGCGTAGAAGATGGTACAGAGGTTGGACTAGATATGAATCCCCTAGAAGAAGACTCCGATTACGACACCGTTCCTGATGGGGTTGAGTTAGCGGACGGAGTAGCTGTAGATACAGATGATGACGGCTTAATTAATCCGCTGGATGCAGACGATGATGGCGATGACATTTTTACCTTTGATGAAGATGCCAACAACAACGGCGACCCTACAGATGATGATACAGATAATGACGGCATCCCTGATTATTTAGATTATAACCCTACAGGAATTTCTGATATAGCCAATTCCATAAACATGGTTGCTTATCCAAATCCAATGGTAGATAAACTGCAAATACAATTAAATAATCCTGCTCTATTAGCTGCTACTACTCAAATTGTTTTATACAATATAAATGGACAAATAGTGCATCAGGAAAAAATGAGTCCATCGGGTACTCATTTTGTAGCGGTGAATCACCTAGCTAGTGGCATTTACCTAGTAGTTTTACAAGTAGAGGGGCAAAACATTAAGCAGCAAAAAGTGTTGAAGCAATAATATTATACTAAACCATATTAGGTTTTGTGCATTCCCATATTTATTATTTTATCTATTTAATTGCAGGTGTCTCACCTTTTTTGCTACAAGCCGGGAGGCTTTAAACCCGTTTGGCTCAAGCGAGACGCTTGACCCTGCGTTCCTTTTTTGTAAAAAAAGGAACGCCCGGTCCAGCCTCACGGCTGGAGCGTAACGGGCTTCAAGCGTCTCGCTTGATGTAAACTTAAACAACTATTTGCACAAAACCCGATGTGGTTGAGTATATACTAAGCAACGTGAACTAGCGATTAACTTAATTGTAAACATTGTGTGACCTCGCTGAGGTCAATAGGTGTTTTATCGTATTTATTGGCTAACATACTGTGACCTCGCTGAGGTCTTTAGCGATTAAAACTGGCCTCAGCGAGGTCACAGTATGTTAGGAAACAACCGATTTATCGTCTCGACCTCAGCGAGGTCGCACAATTAAGTGATTCACCAAGTTAATCGCTAGTTCACGTTAAGCAGTCTGTCATTTAATAATGGCTATTATTGCCAGTGTAAAAAAAAATCACCTCAACGACCCTATTGGTTGTTGAGGTGATTTTTTATTTTATGCGATTAAGACTATTCCCACTTCTAATACCGTACAATACTCACCCCAATTTTACTAGCATTAGCTACATACGTATTATAATCGTTAACCGTTACCACGCCATCCGAGTTAAAATCGCTATCTACATATTGATTAGTGGTAGCCAATTCAATTAAATAACCGTTAAAATCGGCTACGCTAATAATTCCATCACTATTGTAGTCACCTGCAATCAATCCGTAGTTTCCTCCTCCTAAATTGCTGAGTTGGGTGTTTCCTCCTCTAATTATTGCAGGGTTGGTAAAATCATAAAGCACATTAGGAGCGGCCATTATTGCAGTTTCCGATATTACTGCTAGGTGATTTCTGGTTCGTACCACAAAATGGTAGCTCAAACTAGCATCCAGATTATCGAACCGTACGCCTTTATAATTCCTCGTATTATCTACAATATCACCATCATTTAACAAAATAGCCGCTTTTTGAGCTAGTATCTGATTGTTATTATTGGCATCACGCACTTCTAGCAAAATCCAATCTACCATGTTATTAGGAATATTGCTTAGTAGCTCCGTGCCAGCGTAGTTCCAGGGAGGGCGGTTAAAGGGTTGTTCTAGCGGAAGCAATGCGCCTAAATCGGCACGCATCATACCGCTACTAGCATCGTAAGCGCCTTCCAAAATTACCTTTATGCGGGCAATAAAAATCTCACAATCAAAAGTAGAGCCTGACTCGATATATCCTTGTGGTGTTAAATCTCTTCCTGCTAATCCTGCATAGTCTGCTGCATATCTTTCTGCTCTAAAAGTCCTAGTATTATCGGGAGATGTGCCTTGATTAAAAATCTCTGTTCCACTAACAGGGTTCACATACTCCCAAACGGTTGTGCCATCCATATCTACTTCAAAAAATCTTCCAGAAGGGCCTTCGCAAATTAAGGTATTGCCATTAGGTAAACGATGCGCCCCCGAAATATTGGTTGCGTAAAAATCGGATGGGTTAGGGGCATAATAAGTCCAATGAAAACCTGTTGGCATAAAAGCACCGCCCGTGTAGGTATAATTGCCGTTTAAATCAATAGGAGGGTCAATTATATTAACGGCAGAAACATTAGCACCTGCTTGATTGTTAAAAACACTTATTTTACCTGCATCAGGATAACCTTCAGGAATCCATTTAGCATCGTGTTGTTTAAATAAACGTTGGTTAGCTTGTGTGCCTTGTTGGTATACAATAGGATTTCCCCAACGGTACAGCAAATCTCCACCTTTACCATACATTCCTCCTGTATGGCCTGCGGCTTCTGCTGTTGTTGTGGAGTGGTCAATAATCCAAATTTCGTTTAATGCATGTACGCTCAACACAATTTGGTCTAAATCGGCATTATAATCTACGCCATTAATATGTAGCCAATCCTCATTATTAAGGTTACTTGAATAATTGATATGGATTAATTGAGGATTGCCTGCTACGACTCCATAATTATCTTTGCTTCCGTCATATTCTTGCACCAGATGATCCCAGGCTTTCCATTCCCAAACAATAGTGCCTCCTCCATTTACTAAATCGGGTTGTATTTCTACTATTTTATCTGCCCATAATGTACTTGGAGAAACCGCCCGGCCAGCCTGTGCCGCTTCTGCCGCTGTATAGGAATCCCAAACAATGGCTAAGATATTTCCATTGGGCAAATACTCTACATCATGATGTTGACATTCGGTAGTCGAAGAGATGGTATAGTTCCAAACTACATTACTGTCCCAATTCAACATTTCAATACGTCCTCCACTTCCTCCTGCGCCAAATGTGGAATTGTTGGTTCGGTTGGTTCTTAATAAGTCCCCATTTTCGAGTAAATAAACGGCAAGCCCAGGTCGAAAAAACGATTCCCAACTATGTACCATTTCTCCACAATTATTAATTAAATAAGTGTTATTAGATGACATAGGAGCAAATAAGGTATAACCATTATAAGCTGCTTGCCCGTTGGTAAATAGCCCAACAGTTTGCTGTGCCAATGAATAATTGCTTATAGTAGTTAGCAGCAAAAAAAATAGCGGTTGTAAATAGCGTTTCATTTAAATAGTATTTTAGAAGCTCATAAATTAATAAAAATCTTGAGGAGTTTATTGGAGATCTAATATAATGATTTAGATTTTAATATTACTATGGTTTTAGATGTTTGTGTTAATAAACATCACCATAACTTAGGCAATAAAAAAATCGCATTAACAACTGATATGGTCGTTAATGCGATTTTTTGTTTTGGATAAAAATATTTTTAGTATTTAATACCGTACCGTAAACACCCCAATTTTACTAGCATTGGGCAAATAAGTATTAAAATCACTAACCGTAACAACTCCATCTAAGTTAAGGTCGCTATCCAAGTAAGTATTAATTTGTGATAGGTCATCTGCATAGCCATTAAAGTCTATTAGCGATATAACGCCATCACTATTGTAGTCTCCT
The DNA here is from genome assembly GCA_020630215.1 of Bacteroidota bacterium. Classification (GTDB taxonomy): domain Bacteria; phylum Bacteroidota; class Bacteroidia; order Chitinophagales; family UBA2359; genus JAHDBT01. The sequence goes on along the minus strand of JAHDBT010000107.1, from coordinate 326 downwards.
GCAATTAAACCGTAATTGCCATCTCCTAAGTTGCTTAGTTGTGTACTTCCACCTCGAATGGTAGCAGGATTAGCAAAGTTGTGAAGGTTATTTGCATTTGCTATTAATGGAACATCAGACATTACAGCGATGTGATTTCTGGTACGTATAATAAAGTAATAAGGCAGGCTAGCATCTAAACAATTAAACCGTACCCCATTATAATTGTTGGTATTATCTACAATATCGCCATTGCTTAATAAGATAGCAGCTTTTTCTGCCACAAGCTGACTTTCGTTGTTAGCGGCACGTACTTCTACTAAAACCCAATCAACCATTGTGCTAGG
>JAHDBT010000728.1 GCA_020630215.1 Bacteroidota bacterium | reverse complement strand
TACAGTCACTCAAAACCTCATTTTGCCGCACAATTAGTTTTCGGTCAGGCACTACTTACTTTCGGCAAGCAAATAACAAAACAAGTACCTCCTAAATCGCTATCGGCAACGGCAATAGTGCCGTGGTGTAGGTCTACAATTTTTTTACAAATCGCCAATCCAATGCCCGAGCCTTTAAACTCTGCTTCGGAGTGTAGGCGGGTAAAAATCTGAAAAATTTTATCTCTATATTCCTGGCTAATACCAATACCATTATCCATAATTTTAAATATTTGCTCGTTATTTTTATAATCGGCTACAATTTTAACATGCGGCTGCTTGTCTTTTTGTACAAACAAAGTAGGTGTCTTTACCCAGTCTTTATTAAATTTGCACTTTGGTTTATAAAGAAGTATTAGCTCTATCCTATATTGGATGGACTTGTAGCATACAAATTAACAGCAATGAGCGACAAAAAGCCACTAGTAAACAACAATTGTTTTATTTCATTTCAAGCTTCAACAGCGGCTTATGCTTTACCACAACGGTTTACCTTTCCTTTTTACTATGAGCCACATCCGCTTGCGGTATTAGCGGTTAAAGAGTTGCAACAGTACTTACAAACCCAAACCGTATGGACGCATAATTTTGGATTAGAGGCTGGAAAAGAAGAAGGGGCGGCTGGAAAAATGTTTGGGGTTTTAGTCGTTCAAAATCAGGAAAAAGAACTAGGGTATTTAGTGGCTTTTTCTGGGAGATTGGCAGGGGGCAATCGCCATTCTAAATTTGTACCTCCAGTTTTTGATATACTCACTAAAGATGGGTTTTTTAATAAAGAGGAGGCGGTAATCAACCAAATTAATCGGGAAATAGAAGTATTAGAAGCAGATGCTACCTTTTTAGAATATCAAGCTTTGTTAGTACAAGAACAAACGCTTGCCAATGAGCAACGATTAGCCCAAAAACAAAAAATGAAAGCGGCTAAACAAGCTAGGAAAATGCGTAGAGAAAAAGCAATAGTAGAACTAAGCCCACCCTTATACGAAATACTTAAAGAGACACTTCAACAAGAAAGCATAGCGAGCAAAGTTTACTTAAAAAAGTTATCCGAATACTGGAAAACTCGTTTAGCAGAAACAACAACAAAACTAGCAAGCTACACCCAGAAAATTAACTCCTTAAAAGAAGCTAGAAAAGTAAAATCGGGTGCTTTGCAAAAAAAGTTGTTCGATCAATATACCTTTTTAAACCAAGCAGGAGAAACAAAAAGCTTGTGGGATATTTTTCAGTCAACCGTACAAAAAACACCGCCAGCAGGAGGAGGGGATTGTGCTGCACCCAAATTATTGCAATATGCATTTCGGCACCAATTGCAACCCATCACAATGGCAGAATTTTGGTGGGGAGCAGCACCTAAATCTAAAGTGCGGAAACACCAACATTTTTACCCCGCCTGCCGTGGCAAGTGCGAACCTATTTTAGCCCACATGCTTAAAGGCATTCCTATAGACGAAAACCCAATGTTGCTCAACCCTGCTATTGGTAAAGTGTTAACAACGGTTTACGAAGATGACCATTTATTGGTGATTAACAAACCTGCCGAGTTTTTATCTGTGCCAGGGAAAAGTATTAAAGATTCGGTACTATTACGCATCCAACAAAAATTTCCCGATGCAACTGGCCCGTTGCTAGTACATCGCCTCGATATGGCTACCTCTGGGTTATTATTAGTTGCTAAAACAAAAGAAGTACATAAATATTTACAATACCAGTTTATTAACCGAACCATTAAAAAACGCTATGTGGCTTTGCTCAAAGGACAAGTGCAAGGGGAGGAGGGCATGATTGATTTACCTTTACGAGTAGATTTAGACAACCGCCCTTGCCAGTTGGTTTGTTATCAATATGGTAAGCCTGCTAAAACTAAATGGAAGGTAATAGAACGATTGGCCAAGCATACCAAAGTGCATTTTTATCCCATTACAGGACGCACGCATCAATTGCGAGTACATGCCGCACATTCGCTAGGACTAAATACCGCTATTGTAGGCGACGACCTTTATGGAACAAAAGCCAGCCGCCTGCATTTACATGCCGAACGTTTAACTTTTAAACATCCTTTTAAGAAAAAAATGATGACGGTAAAAGTGGAGGCAGATTTTTAATAATACGGTTTAGTAACGTTTAAAAAATAAATCCGACAATTTGTACGTAGAGGTTTTGTGCTTAGACAAGGCGCAAAACGCAGCCATAGCCTAAGCTACGGCGAGTATTTGCAACGCAGGATAAGTGCAAAAGATCAAGTAGAAATGACGGATTTATTTTTTATGCGTTACTTATGAGAAAACTAAGAAAAGCCCTTATTATAATTTTTAATTTACTGGTAATGGCTATTTTAAATTATATTATTATTGACAGTCAGGGCTACCAGTTGAATGAAATTATTAGAAAATTTAAAATGAATATTATGATTGGAATTATGTTTTATATATTTCCTATTATGAGTTTATCGAGTTTTATTTATCAAGTTGTTAAATTTAAAAAGCCTGCCAATAAAATAGTAGAAAGCGATTTACTAGATAGTGCCTGACCGAAAACTAATTGTGCGGCAAAATGAGGTTTTGAGTGACT
>JAHDBT010000106.1:8943-16491 GCA_020630215.1 Bacteroidota bacterium | reverse complement strand
GATGGGAGGATTGATCGGTGAGGTTTTTTTATTTAAAATTTAAAATCGAGGATTTAGAATTTAAAATTTTTCACCTGCTGATGTTGGGATTTTTGATTTTTGAAATGCGATTTTTGATTTTTTTCCTGCTAACGTAATTGTCTGAATTTGGATGGCCCTGATGTATGGATTTTTGGGATGATATGCTGATGGCATGGATTTTTGATTCTTGACATTTAAATTTAAATGCTGCATTTTTGTGCCGTAGGTACAACCTGTTTATAGAAAAACAACAGAAAAGAACCTAGCGCCGTAGGTGCGAACCATATCATTTAAAATCGAGGATTTAGGATTTAGAATTTTTTATATGCTGATGATAGGGATTTTTGATTTTTTCTGTTGGAGATGGAAGTTTGATTTTTGACATTTAGTTATTGGGTATTATTTGGAAATTGTGATTTGATAATTGGTCATTAAAATTTAGCATCCAAAAAATCCATAAATCCCGGTCATCCAAATTCAGACAATTACATCAGCATAATACCCAAAAAAAACAAACATCTTATTATTTCAAAAAAACGAAACGAAAAGACATCAGACCATAAAAAAATACAATAAATAAGCTCAATTATAAACAAATATGAACAATACATTAAAAGCCAATCGCTTTAACCTCGAAAACCAAATCATTAGAATGGTATATGGCGACAACCAAAATACCGTTCACTTTGATTATCACGTAAACATCGACGATGAAATTAACAGCATCCGTTTAGATTTGTATACCCGAAATGCACATAATGGGGAAATATTTTTATTGCACCAAACCAGTGGCACGAGTTCTACAGAAGTGCTAAATAAAATGCTGCAACATATTAAAGACCACAATCGTCAAGCAGGTTCTAAACACTCCTATACCGTAAAATGGAAAAACTTAAACGATGTCAATGCCGAAGAACAGATTTCGTACTTTTACGAGTACAGTGAGGACGATGTAAAACGCAAATTTTTCTACAATAAACGACAAGAGGATTTTGAGATTAGTATTACGTTGAATCCTGTGGCTTAGTTTTTAGCAGTCAGTAGTCAGACCATTCGCTTGCGCTCATTGTCAGATCGCTGCGCTGTCAGTTTTATATGCTGGCGATTACTTAGCCGTCAGTTTTTAATGTTGATGACTTTTTGCCAGAAGAAAAAATGCTAAACCTAAGTTCTTAATTAGACAAATTTTTAAATATCAAGTACCAACTACCAACTACTCAATACCAAATACCAACATACATGATATCGAACAACGACATTTTGCGCCGTATGCGTTATATTTTTGATTTTAACGATACTCAAATGATTGCCATTTTTGCTTCGGCAGAAGAGACGGTTAGCCGTGCAAAGGTTAGCGATTGGCTTAAAAAGGAAGACGATGAGGCTTTTCAGAAAATTAGCGATAGAAATTTAGCTGTTTTTCTGAACGGTTTTATCAACGAAAAACGAGGTAAACGAGAAGGGCCGCAGCCCGAACCAGAAGAACGACTCAATAACAACCTCGTTTTGCGAAAACTAAGAATTGCCTTGAACCTAAAAGACGATGGGATGCTGGAGATTTTTAAATTAGCAAACATTAAAATTGGTAAACACGAACTGAGTGCCTTTTTTAGGAATCCCAAGCAAAGTCAGTACCGAGAATGTAAAGACCAGTATTTACGAAATTTTATACAAGGAATGCAAATTAAATATAGAAAGGACGGATAGGATAAGTAGCGGAGCGTCTAAAAAAAGGAATCCCCAAAGCACGAAGCTCTGAGGATCCTATATACTGTAAGAAACTATGGTTGAAATAGATGGGTAGGTTTAGTAATCACCTACCTAAAACTTCTAACGCAAAAAAGAAGAAAATAATTTTATTAGAAGCTCTTTTTGTCAGGTAATTAACGAAAATCAAGCCAAAAAAATGAAAATTTGGGCTAAACAAGCTTAAAAAAAGCTTGTGCTAGTTTATTGCAAAGGATAAGGCAATATGTTATGTGTATTTAGGAGGCTAAGAACTCCAAGGATGGCCCACTTACTGCCACTACTGAGGGTCTCGGAATATTATTGCCGCCATCGGGCCAATTACTAGCCAAATCAGTTAAGCTCGATGAGCCTTCGCCAGGGTGTTGTATGCTTAAAAACAAGGTTTTACCATCGGGCGAGAAAAATGGGCCGGTTAACTCGGCGTGCGTAGGTGCGCTTGCTATTTGTACTACTTTTCCTGCATCGGGACCGCCAGCTACTACCACAAATAAACCATTGTTTTTAAACTCGGCATAAGGCGCAGCGTTCATGCTGCTGCCCGATATATCGGAGGTAAACCATAGGTTGCCATTCACATCAAAAGCCATATTATCGGGGCAGCTAAAACCTGTTTCGGGTCCGCCAGCTAAAAAGGTGGAGGCGGTAAATTCGAGGGCGGTTTTGTCTTGGTCTTTTTCTACAATTTTTAAAATAGAACCATGTATATCTCCCTTGGGTTTATTGTTGGTCAAGCTAATAAGTATGTTTCCTGTTAGCGGATCGATTTCAATATCTTCGGGGCGGTTTAGGGGCGTACCTCCTACTAGGGCAGCGGCTTCTCGTAGGCGTATGAGTACTTCGGTTTGGTTGGCAAAATTTTCTTTTAAAATAGGCTGCTCCTCCATATTTAGCGATATCCATTTTCCATCCATCGTATTGGCTACATACAACGTTCCTTCTACTAAACTTTTAGGTTTGGCCGATACAAATTTATACAAGCATTGATCGTTGGCATCATCACCAGTATAAACCACCAATCTGCCATCGGGCATTTGATACATGGTAGCGCATTCGTGCGCACAGCGGCCTAGGGCAATGTGCTTTTGAGCTTCGCCCGTTTTAGGGTCAACTTCTACTACCCAACCATAATGTTCTGGCGGATTGTCGTAAAAATCTTCCCAGCCTAAAACACTACGAACATGCGTTGGATTTTCGGGATCGCTGTAGTCGGTTTCGCCCCAAAAAGCGTCGTAGTTTTCTTCGCAGGTTAGGATAGTTCCCCAGGGCGTAATGCCACCCGAACAGTTACCCAAAGTGCCAATGCCTTGTTTGCTTCCTCGTATAGGTTCGGGCCAATTAAAAGGAATAGGCGTTTGTGCAGTAATGCGGCGGTTGTGCGGATCGTTGTAAACTACTTGCCAAGTGCCTTTGCTGTTGCGTTTAATGCGTACAATACTTCCTCCCACCGAGTACTGTTCCTTGTCTACGGCTTCTTTTGTTCTTACATAATCGGCTTCGCCAGTATAGCCACTTACAAACATGGGCGAAGTATATTCGTGATTTACCCACAACAAACCATCATCAGGATTGTCGGGATCAAAAGGAATAAAGGCGGTATAATCATTATTAAAACCAAAAGTATCTTTATCGCTAATGGCATCGTCCCATTTTACCAACATTTCATAATTAAAACCTTCTGCTAATAATAAATCATCTGCATCAGAAGGAGTGAGTGCGGTAAAGGGGAGAGGAGGAATGTTGTTCAAAACAGTTTTGTGAATCTTTTTTTGGGTGCAGCCATTTAAAAAAGTAAGCCCGCTAACCGTTGTTAATCCTACAAGGCTACTGCGACCTAAAAACTTTAATAAATCTCTGCGAGTGTAATTAGACATAGTTTGTTAATTTTTAATTACTGATTGGTTGTTGTTGAACTAGCAGCCATTTTTTTGTCTGCTGATCATCGGATAAAAGTAACTAATTTGATTTAATAAGTCTATAAAGTAGAGGTTAAGAAATGATTAATGTAGGTAAACAAACCAGAGAGATTTTAAAAAAAATACAATAAATGACTTTTTTTTGTTGTTTTGGTGATAGATAATCAATGACAAATAATTATTGATTAAATGTCATGTGTTTTTCTGTCAATTAGATGACCTTAGCGTAAAACATTTTGTAGCAAAAATCAGTATAACATATAGCATAACCAACTGCTTTTTAGTATATTGAATAGTTTGCAAGTTATTGTTTTTTACTAATGGCAAAAGTGATTAACTATTTTTGTCCAAAGAAACGGCATGTTTCAATTAGTAGTTTACACTTTTTTTGGTAGAGGGTACATGGTACATGGTATTTAGACGGCTACGCTACGCTTCGTCGCTTTAAAGTGTTAACTAAAATCCTAGAAAAATGAAACATGCCAAAGAAACTTTAAAATTGAGGGCAATACACAACAATAGAACGAGGTAAGGCTAAACAACACTACACGATACAACAAGACTTTTTATTTACATTTTCCTAGGCTTAAATTCTGTAATATATGTTCTTGTCAGAACAAAAATCTCATCTAATTGCTTCGGAGCTTTATGCCCAATATATGCCTGCTATTGTAGTTTGTACAAAAGAGGGGACGCTAGAATTTATTAGCGAAGCGGCATTAAAAATATTAGGAAAAAGCAATACGAAACACGATTGTATTAACAACCTATTTTCACCTGAAATAGCTGCGCTAATTCACCAAATGTTGGCAATTCCTATTGCGAATAATAATGGGTCGATTGTTAAAATAATTCCTTCCTTTAAAGTCAATAGTCAGCTTAAAATTACCTTAACTGCTTTTGCAAGCGAAAATAGTGCGGCTGCTAATCTTTTAAAAATTTTATTAGAAGAACAGGTAACTCCTATTAATGTAACAACTACCAATATTACAGATATAGTTACAAGAACCGATAAATTGCACATTGCTAATTTTGTACAACTTTGCCCTACGGCTATGGCCATGTTTGATAAGAATATGCAATATATTATGGCAAATGATGCTTGGCTCAAAAGCTACCCCAATACTCATGAAAGTGTACTTGGGTTAAATCATTATGAGGTGTATCCTGAAGTGCCAGAAAAGTGGCGAAAACAACATCGGGAATGCATGGACACAGGACGTATTATTGTTAGTGAAGCTGATTTGCTAGTGAGAGAAGATGGTACACAAGATTGGTTTAAATGGAAACTAGTACCTTGGTACAATCAAGAAAATGAAATAGGCGGAATTATTATTGTTGCCGAAATTATTACTGATTTTGTAATTACTCAACAACAATTAAAATTAAGCGAAGAAAAACACCGTACGCTAATAGTAAATATTCCTGGTGCAGTATTTAGGTGTGCTTACAATGACCGTTTTGATCTGATTTATATTAGTGAGGCGATAAAAGATATTTCGGGGTATGAAGCGAGTGATTTTATATGCGTAAATGAAAATGGAACAAATAAAAGTAAACTTAATTTTAATGACTTAATATATCCCACTGATTGGCCTATTATACTAGCGGAAATAGAAGATGCAATTAGCCAAAACCAACCGTATGAAATAGAGTTTAGAATTAAACATGCCAATGGTTCTAAACGTTGGATGTTAGAAAAAGGGCAGGCGGTTAAAGATGAAAATGGAAAAATAAAATATTTAGATGGAGTTATTTTTGATATTACCCAACATAAAAAAACGAGTAATATTATATCAACTATTGCACAATATATAGCCCTCACTTATAGCGATTCGTTTTTTGAAACCCTAGTACAAGTTATTGCACAAATGCTAAATGTAGATGATGTAATGATTGGTCAGTATTTTGAAGATAGAAAAAAAGTAATTACTAAAGCTTTTTGGAGTAAAGGCAAATTAATTAAAGATTTTACTTATGATTTAGAAAATACACCGTGCAAAAAAGTATTAGAAGAGGGGCTGCAAGTTTTTGAAGAAAAGGTACAAGCTGCTTTTCCTAAAGATAATGATTTAAAAGAATTAGATGCGAGTGCTTATATAGGGATGCCATTAAAAAATGCTAACAATGAAGTGCTAGGGCATATTATTGTAATGAATAGCAAACCAATTGATGATTTAGACCTTACCCTAAAAGTATTAAAAATATACTCTAGCAGAATAGGGATTGAACTAGAACGAGAAAACAATGTTTTTGCCATTAAGCACAATGAACAAATGTTTTGGGGTTTGTTTAAGAAAAGTCCTATTGGTATTGTAATGGTGTCTCCTCAAAATAAAATATTAGATGTTAATCAGAAAATATGTGATATTTTAGGCTATACACGAGAAGAGTTAGCTCAGAAACAGCCTTGGGAAATTACTTATGAAGAAGATATTGATATACAAAGAGTAATGTATGAGAAGGTTAAAAGCGGAGAGGAAAACTATTTTACAATTACTAAACGATATAAGCATAAAGAAGGGCATATTATATGGGCTAGTGTATCGGTATATGCATTAAGAGATGAAGACGGAAATATTTTGTACGATATTGCAATGGTAAAAGATATTACGGAAGAAAGAAAAGCCCTACTTGCACTACAAAAAAGCGAATACCGTTCTCGCAAATTATTTGAGAGTTCTTTTGATGCAATATTAGTAGTAGATACAACTAATATGTGTATTGTTGATTGTAATGAAAGGGCGGTAGATATGTTGGGCTACAGTAAAGAGACGTTAAAAACGTTTACTCCTTTAGATATTGCTCCTACGGTACAACCTAACGGATTAACAACTATGGAGTCAATGAATGGACATCAGCAAAAAATTAAAAACGGAGAAAAAGCATTAACAGAAACCTATCACCAAAAAGCAGATGGAACTATTTTTGAAACAGAATTATCTTTATTGCCTTTAGAAAATGAAAATAGTAAATACGGATTAGCGGTTATTAAAGATGTTTCGGAACGCAAAAAACAGGAACGAAAAATTGCCCAAAAAATTAAAGAATTAGATACTAAAAATACGGAGCTAGAAAAATATATAGAATCTAATTTAGAATTAGAAAAATTTGCCTTTGTTGCCTCGCACGATTTACGTCAGCCTATTCGTACTATTATTGGGTTTTCACAATTATTAGCCAATAAGTTAAAAAATAATCTCGATGAAGAAGGAGAAGAGTATTTTAATTTTATAATTGATGCTAGTAAAAATATGGAGGTATTGGTAAATGATTTATTAGATTATTCGAGAATAAATGCTAAAGTCAATAATTATCAAATTACGCCTACAGTTATTTTTTTACAATCGGTATTAAAAAATTTAGATGCTCAAATTAAAGAGAAAAATGCCCTAATTCACATCGAAAAAATGCCCGAAAATATTTTTATTGATGTAACCAAAATGCGGAGGGTCTTTCAAAATTTAATTGCCAATGCATTAAAATTTCAAAAGAAAAATACACAGCCAATTATTAAAATTAAAGCCCAAGTATTAGCACAACATACCAAATTTAGCATTACCGATAATGGTATTGGCATTGATGAAGAGTATTTCGATAAAATTTTCTTGCTGTTTAAAAAACTACACGCTTCCTCCGAGTTTCAAGGTACTGGATTGGGCTTGGCTATTTGCAAAAAAATTATCGAACAACACCAAGGCAGTATTGACGTAAATTCAGAACTTGGTACAGGAACTACTTTTTGTTTTACCATTGCTCATCAATCCTTAATGTGATATTTGATTCTTGATTTTTGATTGCTGAATTTTGATTTTTTGGATTTATGCTAGCGTAATTGTCTGAATTTGGATGGCCGGGATTTATG
>JAHDBT010000106.1:0-8843 GCA_020630215.1 Bacteroidota bacterium | reverse complement strand
GGATTTATGCTGGCGTAATTGTCTGAATTTGAATGAGAGATGTTAGACTAAAAAATAACCAACACCAAAATCCCGTAGGGATGACCGACATTGTAGCCAAAAACCAATTACCAAATCACAATTTTTAAATAATAATCAATAACCAAATTTCAAAAATCAAAACCCCTAGCGTCAGCAGAAAAATTTTAAATTCTCGATTTTAAATAAGTTGGGTCGCACCTAGGGAGCTAGTATACTGGGAATTTTTGTTGCTATTAAACAGGTTGTACCTACGGCACAAAAATTTCCTAGCGTTAGCAGGAAAAAAATCAAAAATCTTATCTCAAATATCAAGAATCAAAAATCCCTCCCATTTATTTCGCCCGTTTATTCTCCTCTTCTATTCCTGTTTTACGTTTTCTGCTCTTCACATTTTGGTTACCAAAATTGTAGCTAAAGTTAATCTTTAAACGCTGACTATCATAGCCTCCTCGTCCTTTCAAAACAATATTGCCATACGTACTACCGCCACGCCAAGGGGCGGTATTAAACACATCGCCCATGGCTACTTTTAGGTTGCCTTTTTTGTTGAACAGCTTTTTTTGCAATCCAATTTCGATAGAGTAATTGTGGTCGGTTTCAAAAACGCCGCCCCAAACAGAAGGAGAGGAGTAGTAGCCCGATACCTCGAAACGGAAATCGTAGGGGAGGGTGAAGGTTTGTTGCGAGTATAAGCTAAATACGGTTACTGCAATATCCACCTCCTTAATTTCGTCGTTGGCTGCTGCCTGATTGCGTAAGTGAAAAGCAGAAATGTTAGAATAACTGCTCCACCATTTGGTAAACGAAATAGGTGCGCTAAAGGCCAAGCTGTAATTGTATTGTTCGGTAAGGTTAAACCAACTTAAAAACGAGCTGTAATCCCCTTCTTGGTCGCTAATTCTAGTCATTAAATCGTAGGTGTAGCTAAAACCGAGGGTGGTGGTAAAACGGTAAAAAAGCGTGTTCACCAACTGTACATTATGCGTGTATTGTGGACGCAAAAACGGATTGCCTCGGTAAAAAGTTAATTCGTCTAATTTGCTTTCAAAGGGGTTTAGGTTTTGGTAAGAAGGGCGATCCAAGCGGCGGCTATAATTTAAACTTAAACTATTAGTGGGACTCACCTGATAACTAATTCCTACCGATGGGAAGTAGTCAATATAACTGCGTTCTACCAAATCATCTTCGGTAGTAACAAGGGCGGTGAGGTCGCCTTTAGAGTTGGTTTGTTCTACCCGTAAACCTATTTGTGCATTAAATTTATTAATGGGTTGATTGTAATTGGCATAAATAGCATTTACATTTTCTAAATACTCAAATCGACTGCTTCGAGTTTCATCTAAAGTAGTAGTGCCATTGTTAATATTAAAAAAGTCGAAAACATTATTGGTTTGTACAAAAGCAGTTTTAGCACCAACGCCTAATTTTCCTTTGGCAAGAGGCTGTTCGTAATCTACTTTTAAAGTATAAATATCAATATCAGTAGGGGCATTATTAGAAAAAATACGTTCTTGCAGAATTTCCGTTTGGTCGGCACTTTTATAAAAGTTCGGTTGGTATTGGTAAGCTCTATTTCTAAACAAACCATAGTCGGCATCCACATTCCAAGTGCGTCCATTATTTCCTTCAAATTGGTAGTTTAGGTTCACATTAAAATTATTGTATTGGTCGTCTTTTTCCGTACCTGCTACTAGTACGCTATCTATGGTACTTGCGTTCATTTGCGAAATAAAGGTTTCGCTGTCGCTTGCTTTGTCGCTGTTGGTATTGTAGCCATTAAAAATAAAACCTACTGTGCTTTTAGGGCCTACAAAAAAATCGGCTCCTGCTTTATAATAATGATTTTTGGTATTGCCAAGCGTAAGGGTGTATTGGTCAAATTCGGTATTAGATTGTTGGCGAAAGAAATCCATAAAATGCCAGTGTTCGGTATGGTTGTAGCTGTAATTGCCAAATACATTAACGAGTTTATTGCGGTAATTGGTGCTAATGCCTCCGTTGTATTTAGGGCGGTTGCCTATAGAATAACCTAAGTTAATGCTGGTATTACTGCCATGTCGTTTATCCTTTTTCATACGGATATTGATGATACCTGCATTGCCCTCTGCATCGTACTTGGCAGAGGGGTTGGTAATAATTTCGATATTATCAATATTAGAACTATCCACACTTTTTAAATAATTGGCGAGGTCTTCGCCACTAAGCGGAGAGGGTTTGCCATCAATATATACTTGTACGCCGCTTTTTCCTGCTAGGTTAATATTGTCGTTGTTATCTACTACAACGCCAGGTGCTTTCCGCAGTAATTCTAAGCCATCGTTTCCAGTTGCGTTAATACTACCATCTACATTAAAAACCGTTTTATCGGGCTTAACTTCTACAATAGGGCGTACGGCGGTTACTACTTGAGTTTCTAATTCGGTATCGGCAGCTTGTAGCTCAATAGTAGGAAGTGCTAAGGCTTGTGCGGCTGCTAGGGTAAACACTTCCGATTGATAAGGTTGTTTTCCTACATAACTGATACTTAACCAATACGATCCTGCTGCAAGACCTTTAATGGTAAAAATACCATGCTCATCGGTAACTTCTGCTTTTACAACACTGCTATCGGCAGCAGCCTTTAATACAGCCGTAGCAAAAAGAATGGCTTCCTGTTCGCTTTGTACTTTAGCCGTTACACTAGCATTTTGTGCCTGTACAATACTACTGCTAAAGGTTAAACCGAGTACTAGTAGGAAGTGAAAAAAAGATTGGCTAAGAGGTTGGTTTTTAAATGGCATTTTGCTCATGAGGTAAACAGGATAAATAACGATAAAAGGAAATTTGTTTATCATTATAGGTTAACGAAATAATGCTAGAGCGATGCTATTTTGATAGGAGGGCGCAAGATAGGGAATAAGTGCTAATTCGCTAAGTTTTTCTACGAACTTAACATAATTTAGAGCAGAATTATTCCATAATCTAAGTTGCGTATGTAGTCTCCACGTTTGGGTTTAAAGGTAGACTGTTAAATAGTTAAGTTGTTTTTACATGCTAAGGCCAAGGTATTATAACGTTTCAATAGAAGTGCATTATAAAAGCTTTTTGTTGGAGACTACAATAGCAACATGGGATAGGAAAATGGAAGATGATAGGATAGAGCATGAGGTAAAAAAAGGATTGCGGTTGATTTATTCCGCATCGCTTGCTAAAAATAGCTACGTGAAAATTATTTTTTCCGAAAAAAAATGGTAATTTTATACATTGGCATTCGTATTGATGCTGTGTAAACATGTATAAACTATCCCTGTAATGGACACTTCTCCTATACTATACGAGAAACATCTCGATATTAAATCGTGGGCCGTAGAAGACCGCCCTCGTGAAAAACTGGTACTCAACGGCAAAAAAACACTTTCCGATGCCGAATTATTGGCCATCCTAATTGGTTCTGGCTCTCGCAACAAAACGGCAGTTCAACTTTGTAAAGAAATTTTAAATGGCATAGATAACGACCTCAACACTTTAGGCAAAAGAGGCGTTAAAGATTTAATGCAGTACAAAGGCATTGGCGAAGCAAAAGCCATTAGCATTGTTGCAGCCCTAGAACTAGGTAGGCGCAGGCAAGCAGCCGATATTAAAATTCGTTCACAAATTACTAGCAGTCGAGATGGTTTTCAATTGCTACATCCGCTGCTAGGAGATTTACCACATGAAGAATTTTGGGTGCTGTTTTTAAATCGCTCTAACAAAGTTATTCATAAAGAACGTGTAAGCGCAGGTGGCGTAGCAGGTACGGTTGCCGATGTGAAAATTATTTTTAAAAAAGCCATTCAAGAATTAGCCTGCTCTATTATTATTGCACACAATCATCCCTCTGGCAATTTACGGCCTAGCCAAGCAGATATTAAACTAACCAACAAAATGGTGGAGGCAGGTAAATTTTTAGAAATTGCCGTTTTAGACCATTTAATTATTACCGATGCCGCTTATTACAGCTTTGCAGATGAAGGAATGATGTAAATGATGTGTTGAGTTGACCAGTACAGTATTAAATTATTTTTTGTTTTACAAGATTTTTTTATCAAACAGAATTGGGCAAAAAGTGAAGAAATAGCTTGTTTTTTGGGGGAAAAGTAAGCCATAAAGAAAAAAAAATACCAGTTAAGCCCTGTATTTACTGGATAAACCGTTTCTTTTTGAAGTTATTTTCATAGAAAATGCAATATATAACTAAATAGTTCTACCTTTGTTACATTGATTAAGTTAAATACTCGTTAAAATGGCTAAAGGAAAGAATAATCAAGGTAAAGAAACTAAAAAAACAGCTACTAAAACATTAAAAGAAAAAAGAGCTGAAAAAGCCGCTAAACGTAGTGCTAAAAAGTAATTTTTCTGCTTAGAAAGTAGCAATTGGAAAAAAGAATTGTAAAATTTATTTTTCTTTTTTTGTTACTTCAGGAACTAAAAATTTAAAAATTAAGTTACTATATACGAGCATAAGTAGTTTTAATTTATTACTACATTGACTCATTTTTATTATTTTAAACATTATTTTATGAACATTTTTGTAGCAAAGTTAAACTTTGACACACAAGAGTCTGATTTGAGAAACGTATTCTCTGAGTTTGGAGACATCGATTCGGTAAAAATCATTATGGACAAATTTACAGGTAGATCAAAAGGTTTCGGTTTTATCGAAATGCCTAATGATGAAGAAGCTCAAGAAGCTATTAATACTTTAAACAATACTGATGTTGATGGCAGAACTATTGTAGTAAAAAAAGCTGAACCAAGAGAAAATCGCAACAACAACCGTGGTGGCGGTGGTGGATACAACCGTGGCGGTGGCGGCGGATACAACAACCGATACTAAAAATATCAAATACTAAATAATTCAGAAGCCTTTGCTAATGCAAAGGCTTTTTTTATGCCCTTTACCATCCCTTAAAAGAAAGAAAACGAGTATTAAACTAAGCTCTCAATTTGTTACGCTCTAAATATTCCGATTGCAACAGTGCATAAATCACCGAATCATCCATTACCCCATTAGATAAATAATGAGATCGCATCAATCCTTCTTTTACAAACCCAAAATGCTCTATTAGTTTTATAGATGGAACGTTTGTTGGGCCTACAAAAGCTTCTATACGGTTTAATTGCATTTTGGTAAAGCCATGTTTAATAATGGTCAATAGGGTTTCTTTCATGTAGCCTTTACCCCTAAATGCTGGGTGTAAAGCATAACCTATTTCTGCACGGCGGTGTGTTTGATACCAGCTATGGTAACCACAATGACCAATAACCACTTGCTCCTCCTTTCCAATAATATTCCACATTTTACAATTTGCTTTCCAACTACTAAAGCCTTTTTTTATCCAAGTTAGTTCTCGTTCTAAATCAACAATTTGTGTGGTTTGGTAGCCAAAAAAAAATAATTGTTCGGTTTGGTCTTGTTCTAATACTTGCTGCATTAGTTCATCGGTTCTTTCTTGTAAAACCAATCTTTCGGTGTGTAAGTAGTGATTCCAGTTTATCATTTTGGACCTGTTCTGTTTTACTGTTACTTATCTAAAAAAGCAATTAATTTTCTAACGGCTCGTCCTCTGTGGCTAATTTCGTTTTTTTCTTCATCGGTCATTTGGGCAAAACTGCGATCAAAACCATCGGGCATAAAAATAGGGTCGTAACCAAATCCTTCTTCCCCTCTTTTGGTAAGTAAAATTTCTCCTCGTACAATTCCTTCAAATAAATACTCTTTTTGGCCTAAAATTAAAGCAACAACTGTTCTAAATTGTGCCTTTCTACTGTCTTTGTCAGCCAAATTATCCAGCACCAATTGCATATTATTTTCAGACGAGCGACTAGCACCAGCATAGCGTGCCGAATATACCCCCGGTTCGCCATTTAGGGCATCTATTTCCAAACCCGTATCTTCCGAAAAGCAGTCGATATTAAAATGTTGGTGAATAACCCTTGCTTTTTCCAAGGCATTTTCCTCTAAGGTTTCGTGCGGTTCAGGAATATCTTTGGTATAGCCTATATCTGCCAAACTTACAATATCGTATAAGTGTCCAATGGCTTTGCGTACTTCTTTTAATTTGTAATTGTTATTTGTTGCAAAAACTATTTTCATCGTATAATTGTTTAATGATAAGATTTTTGGACCTGTTTATCGATGTGGTTTACACTTTTCGTTACAAGCCGGGAGGCTTGAAACACAAACGGCTCTTGATCCCGCATTCCTTTTTTGTAAAAAAAGAACGCCCGGTCCAGCCTCCTGGCTGGAGCGTAACGGGTTTCAAGCCTTTGGCTTGTTGTCAAAACTTTTAATATTTGGATAAGCAGGTCGATTTTTGGAATTGATTTTTTTTTCCAAAATTAGTGGGTAAAGATAGAGATATTTCAGCTTAGGCAAAAATTTACAGGCGGAACTATTCTATTAAAAAAAACCTTATTATCTTAGATACGTTTTTTAATCAAATCGGTATCTTTTTTAGGCATGTTTCCCATTCTTCTTAGATTTTTAAAGCGGCACAACAAAGCGAAGCCGTCCTACTACCATGTACCATATACTTTCTACCAAGAATAAGAAACTTGCCCTTTTTATAACACAAATACAAACATGCAATCAATTAAAGCTGCTAAAAAGCGGGTTACTAATAGCCTATTTATTCCTTTCGTTTTTGTTGCGAGCCTTTGGGTCATTAAAATTTTACAGTTGGTGCTAGATTTACCGCTGTACAAATTTGGTGTTTTGCCTCGTACTTTAGAGGGCTTAAAAGGTATTTTATTTTATCCTTTAATACATGGTAATGCTCGTGCGGGTTCTACTTACGAAGTGTTGGGTAATTTTTCGCACCTTTTCTCCAATTCCATTCCGCTTATTGTAATGGGATTTTTAATATTACATTCTTACCAAAAAATTGCTTGGCGGGTATTTGCCATCATTTATTTACTGAGTGGCGCATTAGTATGGGTAGCAGCCCGAGAAAGTTACCATATTGGCGCAAGTGGATTGGTATATGGTTTTGCTTTTTTCTTGTTTTTTAGTGGCGTTTTTAGAAAAGATGTAAAGTCGATGGCATTGGCTTTATTGGTGGCTTTTTTATATGGCGGAATTATATGGGGCATGTTACCCATTATGCAAGGCGTTTCTTTTGAAGGACATATTGCAGGCGCTGTTGCAGGCGTATTGTCGGCTTATATTTACCGCAATGTAAATCCTCCACGTCGTTTTCCTTGGGAGAGCGAACCCGACGAAGACCCAACAGCCGTAAAAGGAAATCCGTTTTGGGTAACCGTTCCCGATCCTGTTGAAGAAACGAAGGAAGAAAATGACTCTAGCAGCACCAGTATCGACATTAAAATAAGCGATAGTGCAGCGGAACCTACCAAACCAACTACCCCACCAAAATCTAGTTTAGATAATATTAATAATTGGGAAGTGAAATATCATTTTGTTCCTAAGAAAAAAAAGGAGTAGACGATTACTCCTATTTTATCTGCTAATCATTTAAAACGACGACACTTTTTTAGTGCCGTCGTTTTTTTTTTGACTTTTTTAAAATCCTCCAAACCCCTAGTGTTTACAAGGCTTTTCCTAGCCTTACAACAAAAAAAGTAATTAAATCGCTTACCAAAGTGCTTACCTTTTCTCCTAATTTACATTCTCTAGGTGTAAGCAGTTACAAACAATTTTTAAACAAAATTTAATTCAGCAATACACAAAAATTTCAAATCATGAAAACTTTAATTTCCTTCATCAGTTTCGCAATTTTATTAGCTTGCACAACTTTCGGACAAGTACAAGCAGAACCCGTAAGAGCATGGGGATTTTTTAACGCACCTAGCAGCAGTTCTTTTACATTAAGCAGTAATTATCAATTCAATTCAAAAGGTGGCGCATTAACAGGAAAGCGCAGAGGACATGGTACTTATGAAGTGCGAATTCCTAACATGGGAAGCAATAACCTAGGCGTATGTCATGCAGTTGCTTACGACAGCAATCTCAGCGTACAAGTAGTAAACTGGTATCCTTCTGGTAGCGATTTATTGGTAAATATAAAATCTTTTGATCCTTCTGGAAGATTGACCGACGGACGTTTTGTAATTATGTTTTACCGAGAAGATAATGCAAATGGTGCTTATACATGGGTAAGTGGTACAGGTGCAATGACGCATGGATACGAAGACAACTCAGCAGGTGGTACAACCATCGTAAACAAAATATCAACAGGTAAATACCGAGTAACTTTTCCAAATATTAAACCCGACCAATACAATAATAAAAAAGGAACCGTACTAGTAACACCTTACGGAACAACACCTAGTAGAGCACAAATTATAGGCTGGTCGGTAGCGGCTGGTGGGGGTGCAACAATTACCGTACAAATGAGAGATACAGGTGGTAGAGCAAGAGATGGTAAATTTGTAGTAAGCTATATTAACGACTTTAATATTGGGCAGCAAGGGTATAGCGAATCAGCAGATTGGGGCGCATTTGTATGGGCAAACAACGCAACTGCGGCAGGTACTTATACGCCTAGCGCAACTTACCGTAAAAACAATGCAGGTAGCGATGATATTAAAATTACTCGCCAAAGTAAAGGAGTTTACATAGTAAGGTTAAAAGGTTTACCACACTACCGTTCAACAACTGCAATTGCAACGGCTTACGGTAGCAGCAATGCCTACACCGTTGTAGATGGCTGGAACAGAAATGCTCCTAATACTACAGATGTTGTAGTAAAATGTTTCGACCCTAGTGGCAATCCTAAAGATTCGCAGTTTACTTTGTTTTACTACAGCAACCAAAATATTTTGTACTAAAAAACTAAATA